>WVXK01000058.1:26290-27689 GCA_011773515.1 Deltaproteobacteria bacterium | reverse complement strand
CGCTCTCCTCGTTGCTCGCCGCCACGAGCGCTTCTTCCGTTTTCCCCGAAACCTTCCGGAACCCGATCTCCAGCGCTTCCTCGAGGCCCCGGGCTCTGGGCAGGGCCTCCTCCTCAAGCTCTTCCGGGGCGAATATGATGACCTTCTGGGCGTTCGTGTTTTTCACCAGGTATGCGGCCTCGGGGAGAATCTTTTCTATATCCGGTATGCCCTCGGCAAAGGCGAGTGCGTTCAGGCCGTACTGCAGAGGAAAGGAGGGCTGGTCCAGCTTGAAGAGGTGGAAGATGGCCTGGTAGAGGTCGGTGTGCCCGACGACCGTCACCCGGTCTCCCGGAAGGATCACGGTCTCCCTGTCCGGTATGATCAGCTCGTCCTCCCGGTAGATGGCCCCGATCAGCCAGTCTTTCGCCCCCAGCTCTCCGATGCGTTTTCCCACGGCGGGAGCCATCAGGCTCACCTCGATTTCCATGATCTCTCCCCTGCCCTCACCGATGGTGGTGACGAAGAGGCGCGGGTTCTCCATGTAGAGCTGGATCACCTGGCCCACCAGGAAGGGGCCGCACACGGCCCGAACGTCTATCTCCTGGAACTTCGTCAGGTTCCTGCTGTCGTTTACCAGGGCGACGATGTTGCCCGCGCCGAACTCTTTCGCGAGGCGCGATATCTCGAAGTTGACGTCGTCCCGGCCGGTGATGGCTACGACGAAGTCCGCGTCCTTCATGCCCGCCTCGGTGAGGGTGATGATGCTCGATGCGTCCCCGGTCAGCGTTTTTTTCACCTGCCGGAAGGTTTTCTGCAGGAGATTGAGCCTTTCCCCCTCGATGTCCACCAGCGTGACGGACCAGGTCTCTCTCATGCGGGCGAGGATTTCCCGGGCCGTCCTTCCCGAGCCGGCAATCAGAACTTTCATGGCGCGTCATCCCCCCTATTTCTGGTCTCTATTGTGCCACAAAAGGGGCGGACAAAAATATGGCAAGATGGTTCCGGCGAAAAATTATTTTTGCCGTGGGTGCTTTAAGACGATTCGAGCCGGAAGGTTCTGCACTCGGTGCACAGTTTTTCCTTCCGCTTCTTCCGGGAAAGCGGCTCCTTGCACTTAGCGCAGAGAGCCGGCAGAAGCGCGATCGAGATCATCCCGACGATCCATGCCCATGGGATGAAGCAGATGGTGCCGTACTCGTAGCCGTACATGGCGATGCTGCTCTGCAGGTAGGGTTTTATGAGGGGGATCGAGAACAGAAAGGGGCTGACGGCGACGCCGATACCCGACGCGAGCCCCCAGGCGAGCCCGTTGCGGTTTCTCTTCGTTGCGTAGAGCCCGATGATGATCCCGAAGATGACTGCGTAGGCTTCGTAAAAAAGAAGAATTGCCATAGGTTTCTGCACTTTTTAAACAAAA
>WVXK01000058.1:25778-26221 GCA_011773515.1 Deltaproteobacteria bacterium | reverse complement strand
CATGGTGGATAGGGCGTTCGATATCCATGGCCAAAATAGCGAAAAACCCCGATTATTTCAAGGTCTGCAACTGCTGCGGCGAGCCTTTTTCGACGGGGCAGCACTACCTGAACTCCGTGGACATCCTGCCCGGGGGCATCGATTTTCAGAAGGGGTTTCTGTGGGCAAACTGCGTCTGCGGCACGACGCACCTGGTGAAGCTCGAACTCTACCCGGAGCACATCCGGGGTTATCTCAACTTCCTCGTTACCAACTTCAGGGAGAAGTACGGCTCGGAGGTGAAGGCCGACGAGGGGGGGGAACCGGCAGGCGCTGTCGACGGATCCGAAAATCGTGGAGGAGATGAGGGCGGCCCTGTTTGAGCCCCACCCGTGATCACAGATCTGGATCTGGTTGAGCGTCTCTTTTCCGCATATCCAACGGCTCGAAAAACTCTCATGAAA
>WVXK01000058.1:20524-25700 GCA_011773515.1 Deltaproteobacteria bacterium | reverse complement strand
GTTGTTTCTGGTTCTTGTTGCTTTGCTTGGCCTGAGTGTTTCCGGGTTTGTACCGGGAGAGGTATCCGTTGCCGACAGTGTGCCGAGGATGGCGAAGGAGGAGCTGAAGGAGCTTATCGGCAGCTCCGATGTGGTCGTTCTCGATGTCCGCACCGACTTTGACTGGGTCAGCGATAAATTCAAGATAAAGGGCGCGGTGCGTGAGCATCCCGGGGATTTCGAAACCTGGTCAGAAAAGTACCCGAAGGAAAAAACTATCGTTCTCTACTGTGCCTGAGTGACCGAGGCCACCAGTGCCAGTCTGGCACAGAAGCTCATCGACGGAGGATACCCGAAGGTCTATGCCTTGAAAGGCGGATGGCGCGAGTGGGTCGAGGCACGGTACCCCGCTGAGCCCAGGTAAGGCGCGCGCGTCCGATTCGGGGTAAGCGGCCCATCAGAGGGTAAAGCGAAGGTGTATTGCTCCGCCAAGGTAGGTCGTGTCATTTTCGGGCCATTTCGCCAGCCCGCCATTCCGTGCGGAAAGGCAGTGAACGGAAAGCGGGCGGGTATCTTCGGGAACGCCCGTAAAAGGTCTGCTATAATAACCTATAGGGAACATACCGTTCAGGAGGTGGACAGGTATGACCATGAAAAAAGGGGGCACGATCGTTGTCACATGTCCGGGATGCAGGAGAAAGTTTGTGGGGAGATTCGAGGACATCACCGAGGCGGAGGAATATTTCTGCCCCTATTGCGGGAGGTCTTTCGGAACCAAGGGGAATCTTACGGAAGAGTTGCAGAAGGAGCTGGACAGGTACCGGCGTCAGCTCTAGGGTGACGATCCCCGGTGCTCGAGCTTATTCATTCCCGCCGGCTCAGGGCATTCAATCAATGAAACCGATCCCGGGTGGCCGGACCTGACAAGAGGCCAACCGATCATCGATAACAGGCGCACGGAAATCTTTCTCCCCTCGCGTGCCTTCAGCCGCCGTGGGGCGATATCCCGAAAATTACCGCCTTATCCCTGCGAGAAGTGGAGTGACGAAGGTCTCGATGAGCGCGGCGATCAGCAAGAGAGGTACCACGATCCTGAAGAATTTCTTCAGGGAGAGGGAGAGATAAGGCCTGAACTCCTCCCGGTAGCGCACTTTCCGGAAAAATCTCAGACCCAGCCAGAGGCCCAGTGACCCGGCGAGGATGAACGCGGGGACCTCAAAGAGGGCGTGGGGCAGGATGCGGAGGGCGACCTCCCCGAAACCGAGGCGGGTTCCGGCAAGGGAGACCAAAACCCCGAGGAGGTATCCGTTTCCCGATATGAAAAGGATGGGGATCAGGCCGAAGAAAAACCCCAGGAGTATGGTGATCAGGGATTTCAGGGCGTTGTTCAGGAAGATCAGCGTCAGTATCGCCGGGGGAGCGAGCTCTCTGATAGGGCCGAAAAATGCCGACAGCTCCTGGCCGATCAGCTCCTTTTGCCCCATGGGTGCCAGGTACCCGATTACGGCCGCGATGAAGAAGAGTGCCGAAGCGGCAGCGACACAGTGCCTGAGTGATCTATCGGGCATAGAGACATCCTACCCTTTTTTCGGGGTGTCTGAAACTTCCCTTTTATGGGTTGGGGAAGTGGGGCCGGGGAGGCTTCACCTGACGGAAGCCATCATGCGGATGCTTTTTCTCCGGGCTCTTCCTTCTACCGGCCCATTCGTTCGAGAGGGGATACCTTCCCTGCGGGCTCCTCTACTCTTCCCACATGATACAGGCTACCGGGCACTGATCGATTGCTTCCTGGATTTCTTCTTCAGATGCACCGGTGGGATCGATGACCTCCGCAAGGTCATCTTCGTTCAACTGGAACACTCCCGGGCAGAGGTCCACGCAGACTCCGCATGAGGTGCAGAGATCCTGATCGATAACCAGTTTTTTCGCCATGAGATTTATCCTCCTGAAACGTGATATTAACGTAACGATATCTGTAGTGAGTCGACAAAAAAAGGCACCGGTAATTTAACCGGAGGCCCTGCGGGGCGCCGGTAAAATTGCCCGGTCAAAAAAAAACTGTTTCTATTCTACAGAAATTGCCTGAAAGGTCAAAAAAAAATTGATCTCCCCGCGGGGCCTAATTGCCGTGTCCGCATACCACCGGTTTGCTCGATAAACGAAGGGTGTCGGCTGTTTTGATTCCCACAGTTCCTGGAGATAGGGGAACGGGTTGTCCGCGGTGGTGTCAATGCACCGTTTTCTTGCCGGCTCGGCCTCCTTCTCTTTGCCATCCCTTGAGTATCTCCAGCAGCTCATCGGGGTCCAGGGTCTTTCGCTCCCGGTATCCGCGCACCAGGTCGTCGGCTATCTTGGGGGCCTCGATCTTCGCGATCTCCTGAGCGCACTTTTTGTAGAAGTTCTTCAGGAAGTTGTAACGGGGCTGGCTGCTCGTGTGGGCCATGAGATATCCCCGCCCGTAGGCCCAGGCTGCCGCGGTGCTGGAACCCCAATCGAACATGTAGAAACAATCCTCTCCCCGGAGATCTTTCTTCGGCATACCGCCGATGACCATGATTCCTGCGACCTCGATAATGTTCCCCGCGTTGTCCATAACGAATATCTTCTTGCTGTCGGGGTCTACCTCGATCGTTATTTTGAGTTTCTTGCTCACTGTTCCTCCCGGGCACCTATCCCGTTCGGCTCAACACATCTGAAACTGCCTCTCTTTATTCATCGACAGGAAGGGAGCGTTTCTTTACAGGAAGGAACGCGCAGTTCGCGGGCCACGTTCAGGGCCCCCGGCAGGCGGGTGATTGTGGTGCAGAGACAAAAGGTATGATTTTAGAAGAGAACCTCAGGGATTTTTGCGGGTTGGGGGAAAAATATTGGTCCTTCTCATGCGTCTTCCGGGAAACCGGGGACTTTCATCCCGGGCAGGGGAATGGCGTCACTTTGACAGCTCGGTTATCTTCTCCCGTGCGCGGTTGATGTAGGTTTCGTATTGCGGGGGGGCGGTGTCGATAAACTTTTTGTAGGCCCGTATTGCCTCTTTTTTCCTCCCCGATTTTTCATAGGCGATGGCGGTGTCATAGTAGGGCATGCCCAGTCTCGGGTCGAGTCTCGTTACCCAGTTGAAATCGTCGATTGCCTGGTCATACTTGCCGGCGGCCAGGTAGGCAGTCCCCCGGTTTTTGTAGGCGTAGGCAAACTCTTTATCGAGGGAGATCGCCATGTCAAAATCGAGTACTGCCCTGTCATACTCCCCCTTTTTGCTGTATGCAACACCGCGGTTGTTGTACGTATCAGCATCCAGGGCGTTGATGGCGATGGCCCCGTTGAAATCCTCTATTGCCAGGTCGTACTGAGCTTTGTATATGTGGGCGGTTCCCCGGTTGTAGTACACATCCGATACGATCGGATCCAATTCCCCGGCAAAGGAGGAGACAACCAGGTTATAGGGGTCGATGTCTCCGGCATAGATCTTGAGCGCCCTGTTGTAATCCGCGACGGCCTTGAAATACTGGCCTCTGTCCCTGTATGCATTGCCCCGGTTGTAGTAGGCTTCCGCATAGTTTGGATCTGCGGCAACGGCCCGGTCGAAGTCTGCGATGGCGAGCACGAACTGGTCCTGGCTCGCGTAGATGAGCCCCCGGATGAAGTACCCCTCGGCGAATGCTGGATCTATCTCCACCGCTCTGTTGAAGTCCGCGATGGCCCGGTTAGTTTCGCCCACTGCGAGAAAAGCCGTTCCCCGGGCTCTGTAGGCAGCGATATCATCGGGGTTTGCCTCGATGGCAAGGGTTATATTTTTTTCGGCCCTCTCGTACTGGCCGTTTTTGTAGTACGCAAGCCCCCGGTTGTAGTAAGCCGCCGCATAGCCGGGGTTGAGGTTGATGACGGCGCTGAAATCATAGATGGCCCTTCCGTAGAGGCCGCTCTTGTAGTACGAAAGACCCCTGCTGTTGTATGCGTCTCCGTAATCCGGGTCCAGCTCGATGGCCCGGGAAAAATCGGCAATGGCGAGTTCGTAGCGGCCACCCGTGTCGTAGGCGTTGCCCCGCATGAAATAGGAGAGGGGAAAACCGGGGTCCCTTGCTATCACCTCGTCAAAAGCGGCGAGGGCTTCTTCCATCGTCCTTTCCTTCTCGAGGGACAGCCCCTTGAAGAAGAGTTCCGCTGTCTCCAGATCTATTTTTTTCCCCATCAGGGCGGCGATTGCCTTGAGCCCCTCTTTCGGGCGGTAGTAGGTGGGGTCTATGGCAAGTGACTCCTCGAACGTCTCCTTGGCACGGGTAAAATTCTTGTTGAGGGCATGGTACACACCCTGGTAAAAGGCATCCTCTGCGGCATACGGTACCTGGGCCGATGCCGCGTTTGCCAAAAAAAGCGTCAACAGGGCCGCACATGTAAAGGTGAGATACTTCAATTCATCCGCTACCTTTTTCTCTTTGGGCGTCGGCAGGAAATGATGCTCACGGATAGCAGGGGGGCCTTGGACACGTAAAATATCGAACGGTATTGGCAGCCAACACGTCTGTGCTGCTCAACGATTCGATGGAGAGCCTGTATTTACATGTGCCCTGAGAGGACCGAAAGGACCCTTTTTTCCTCCCCACCCCGAACAGGGCGAACAAGCGCTGCCGACTAAAGCTTATCCGGCTTATCTATTAAATGATTTAACGTCCTGCGGATTTTGTCAAGATGCTAATTGAGAGCCGGTAAGGTCCGGGAGGGATTTTCTGGATATTTCAAGGCGCATTTCCTTCGGGCTCTTCAGACGGTTCGTATCACTCCGGTTTGAAAAGCGGACCGGTTCGCTCTAGACTACAGGGAGAACATGGGGAAGGAGGCAAAAGATGCAATATAAATTGCTCGGAAATAGCGGTCTGCGGGTATCCGAACTCTGCCTGGGAGCGATGACCTTCGGCGAGGTGTGGGGGACCTTCGGCGCCTCCAAACAGGAGAGCCGGAAAATGTTCGATGCGTTTCTGGATGCGGGGGGGAACTTCATCGACACGGCCAACAAATACACCGAGGGAACGAGCGAGAAGTTCCTCGGTGAGTTCATGCGGAAGGAGCGGGAGAGGCTCGTCCTGGCGACGAAGTACACCCTGACGATGGACCCGGACGACCCCAACGCGAGCGGAAACCATCGCAAAAATCTCGTCCGCTCCCTCGAGGCGAGCCTGCGGCGGCTCGACATGGACTACGTCGA
>WVXK01000058.1:19870-20467 GCA_011773515.1 Deltaproteobacteria bacterium | reverse complement strand
CTCTACGTCGGGGTCTCCGACGCGCCCGCCTGGATTGTCTCGCAGGCGAACACCATCGCGGAGCTTTCGGGCCTGACACCCTTCGTCGGGCTCCAGGTGCAGTACAGCCTGATCGAGAGGACTCCTGAGCGGGAGCTGCTTCCGATGGCCCGGGCCCTCGACATCGGCGTCACGGCATGGTCGCCCCTCGGCGGGGGAGTGCTGACGGGAAAGTACGGGAAGGGCGACGGTTCCGATCGACGCTTCGGCCCCCACAATCCCATGAGCGCGGAATTTTTGAGCGGGAAAAATCTCACCATCGCCGGAGAGGTGGTGAAGGTCGCCGAGGCGGTGGGAAGGTCGCCCGCACAGGTTGCCCTGAACTGGCTGAGGCAGATAAAGGGGAATGGGGTCATCATCCCCATTCTGGGTGCGCGCACGGAAAGCCAGCTCCGGGACAACCTCGGCTGCCTGGATTTCTCTCTGGAGAGCGAACACCTCGAGAGGCTCGATGCGGCAAGCACGATCTCGCCGGGGTTCCCTCACGACTTTCTCGCAAGGGAAAACATGCGGCACCTGGTGTATGGAAACAAGCTCGGTTCAATCGTGAACCACCGG
>WVXK01000058.1:19371-19750 GCA_011773515.1 Deltaproteobacteria bacterium | reverse complement strand
CACGGTCACTCAATGAACGGAGGTGTGCGATGAAGGAACCGCTCAAGGAAGGTCTGACGTTCACATTCCAGTACACGGTACCGGAGGAGAAAACGGTGCCCTATATTTTCCCGGAGTCTCCCGAGTTTCAGGTCATGCCCAGGGTATTTACCACAGGGTTTATGGTGGGGCTTTTCGAATGGGCCTGTATCGTTGCGATCAATCCCCACATAGACTGGCCGCGGGAACAGACCGTGGGAATCGATATCAAGGTAAGCCACCTGGCTGCGACTCCCCCCGGTTTTACCGTGACCGTCAGCGGGAAGCTTGAGAAGGTCGAGGGCCGGAAGCTCACCTTTTCCATCGTCGCCGACGATGGCGTGGACAAGATTTCCGAGGG
>WVXK01000058.1:17977-19306 GCA_011773515.1 Deltaproteobacteria bacterium | reverse complement strand
CATCTTCAGCCGGTGCTGGTTCGTGCGCCCACGAGCTCGATGACGGTAATTTCGGGCGGTGTGAGGAACCTCATGGGCGGCCCCCACGTTCCGGCGCCGGGGGTGACGTAGAGCAGCTTTCCCTGCTCGAGCGAGTAAAGCCCCCTGAGCTTGGGGTAATATCCCAGCGTGACGTACCGGAAGGGAAAGAGCTGTCCCCCGTGGGTATGGCCTGACAGCTGGAGGTCGAAGTCGACGCCGTCCCCGGTGTTTCCCGGGGGAGGGCGGTGTTTCAGGTAGAGGGTGAACAGGCCCGCGCCATTTTCCCCCGGCCCACGGCAGTATCTCAGTCCATCCGCATCTTTACCGGCGGCCTTATCGTCTGCTCCGGCGATGCGGATGATCCCCCCGGCAACGGCAGTTTCGTTGCGCAGGACCCGGAACCCCGCCTCTTCCATGAACGCGATCGACTTATCCAGCCCTGCCGATACCTCGTGGTTCCCCACGACGGCGAACTTTCCAAGGGGCGCCTGGATACCTTTGAATATCCCCTCCAGCCCGGAAAGATATGCCGGCCTGGAATCGATGAGGTCACCCGTCGACACGAGGATGTGGGGGGTTACATCAGCGATTTTCGCGGCGATCCGCTGCGCCCTCCTTTTTCCCACCACGGGCCCCAGGTGGACATCGGAAATCTGGGCTATCCGCAGACGGTCCACGCTGCGGGGCAGCTTTTCGGTCTCTATCACGACCCGTTTGACCCGGGGAAAGTAAGCCTCCATGAGTGCGTAGCCGCTCAGGACGATTGACAAAAAAAGTGACAGGATGAACCTGTCCATCTGGCTCGTGGATACGATATCGGGGACATTGTTTGCAAGCGCGCTGGCCGTGCCGAGCAAGAGCGTTGCGATGTCGATGGATGTGGTGACGAAGAGGAACAGGAGCACGAAGCCCATCCAGGAATAGCCGGCCCAGAAAGCGATTCGGGCAGCCCGCGACGGCCCCCCCCTCCGGAGGGTGATGTGAACGGCGGCGGGCAGGACGAGGCAGACTGCCAGGAAGGGCAGAAACAGGCCGAGCGACAGACCCGGGCCGAGGGAGAACGCCCCTTTTGCCTTGAAAAATATGTAGAGACAGCAAAACCCGATGAGCCCCAGGAACCTGGGGGAGATGTCGGATGCGTTTATATTACGCTTCTTCGCCGCCACGCTTTCCTCCGCCTGCTTCTCTGTTATTTTATGCTCGCCGGGTACGGGTCCTTTTCCCTGTCCCCCGCTTTTTTGCTTCGGCTGCCGCGCAAACATAAATATCCCTTTTATCAGAAAATATGCCCTTTGTACATACATCCGT
>WVXK01000058.1:16934-17876 GCA_011773515.1 Deltaproteobacteria bacterium | reverse complement strand
CCTTTTTCTATGGCCTCCGCGAGCCGCTGGTTTGCATTGTAGTTGTAGTTTCTCTTCGGGCTGTCCGGGTCGAAAAAGAAGAACCTTTCGTCGTCGCCGATGAGGTGGTCGAGGAACGCGAAGACGTTATCTCCGATTTTCGGCTCCATGAAAAAGAGGGGGTCGTGAATGTTTTCGCCTCCGGTTATGCCTTCATGGAGGCTCCCGCTTTCCACCATACGGGAAAGACTGGTCCCGGGATAGACCCGGACGCCGGCGGCGACTCCCACCCGGTCGGGGTTAACCTCCTTCATGAGGTCGACGGTGCGCATGATGCTCTCCCGCGACTCGCCCGGGGCCCCGATCAGAAGGTCGAGCATGACGGTTATGCCCTCCTCCCTGCAGAAATCAACGGCGGCCCGAATATCTCCCGGGGTGTGGGAGCGCCCGAGAGCAAGGAGCATGGTATGGTCTCCGCTGTCGACGCCGAAGTTGATTCCCGCGCAGCCGGCGCCGGCCATCTTCCGTGCGAGTTTCCGGGAGAAGGGAACCGGCGAGCAGTACGTGTACCACCTGAGCCGATCTGCCAGGCCCCGGCTGGAGATTTCCTTGCACACCGCGAGGGCGTGCCACAGGGGAATGTTGAACTCGCTGTCGCACAGGTGCACGGCGTCGATACCCTGGCGCACGAGGTGTTCGAGTTCGTCTGCCACCTCACGTGGGGGCCTGGTCCGCACGTTTTTCCCCTTGGCCACGGGGTCGGCGCAGTATATGCAGTCGCGGGGGCATCCGCGCTTGGTCTCGACCCCTGCCTGGCCACCCTCCCTGAAATAGCGCCCGTTGTCGACGAAACTCCGCGTCATGGACGGCAGCCTCTTGAGGTCGAAAAAGAGGGGAGGGTTGCGCTGGAACCCCTCTTCACTCTTTCTGACGAGGTTGGGGAGGTCGAGCCAGCTCTCTTTT
>WVXK01000058.1:13661-16840 GCA_011773515.1 Deltaproteobacteria bacterium | reverse complement strand
CCGAGGAAGGATTCCCTGCTCGTGAAAGCGCAGTCGTCGGTGTTTCTCAGGGTGGCCCCCACCAGGCGGTGGTCGGAACTCTTGAAGAAGGACGCGATGGCGGCGGCAGGGTCCTCGGCAAAGCACAGGTCGAGGACCTCCACGTCGTGGCCTCCACCTCTCAGTGACTCGGCCACGTACTCGAGGCCGATGGGAGCGATGGGAGGTTTCATCCGGTTGGTATTTACCAGTGCGACTTTCAATTGACCCTTTCAAGGGAGTGTCATGCGGCTCCAGCGGCGTCCCCGTGGGCTTTTCCTGCCCGGCCGCGGCCGACCTACTTTACCCCCTTCTTGATCTTCTTCACCGTCGCCTCAAAGTAATAGGAGCAACCGCCTTTTACCACATCGGGCTTGATTCCCAGCGAGGCGATGGCTTTTTTCACGTCCCCCGGCTTCACGCCGAGCTCCTTTGCCACCTTTCCTGCAGTGTAGAGGGTCTCCTTTGCGCTTTTTGCTGTCATGTTTTCGGCTCCTCGTAAGCTCTGATTTTACCACACAAATCGGAATGCGCCACCCGTAGCCTGGTTGCGGCACCTCTCCCCTCACCGGTCCTTCCCCCACACCTTGCTCAAAAACCGGTCCCTTCCGGACCCCTGCCGGTAGAGCCCGTACCTGATGGGGTTCTTCCGGTAGTAGCCCTGGTGATAGTCCTCGGCGGGGTGAAATGCCGAGGCGGGGGATATTTCCGTGACGATGGGACCGTCGAACCTTCCCGACTTTTTGATTCTTTCCTTCGACTCTTCCGCCTCCCGTCTCTGCTCCTCGCTGTGGTAAAAGATGGCGGTCCGGTACTGGGTGCCCACATCGGCAAACTGCCTGTTTTCTGCCGTGGGGTCTATGTTTCTCCAGAAGACGTCCAGGAGTTCCCCGTAGCTTACCTTTGCGGGATCGAAGGCAACCTCGACTGCCTCGGCGTGGCCCGTCGTTCCGGTTAAGACCTCCTCGTAGGCAGGGTCGGCCTTGTGGCCTCCCGTGTATCCCGATGTCGTAGACAGAACCCCCTCCAATGCATCAAAGGGGTGCTCCATGCACCAGAAGCAGCCACCCGCGAACGTCGCTTTTTCCACCTTTCCCTCTGTCGTGCCTTTCTTGCCTGTCATGAGAAACTCCCCGCTGACGGATTTTTGGCCCCGCACTTAACCGATAGGATAGTGCCGGCCACCTTGAGGATTCATGGTAAATCCCGGAAAGGCGACGCTCGGGGTTCGCGGAATATGCTCAGATTCCCGGGTCGATGTGGCGGGGATTTCTGCGCAAAGAGAGCGGTATCCTATTTCCTGACTTTCCAGCCGATGATCAGATCCCTTTCACAGCCCCCGCAGCGCGTTTCGAATGTCAGCTCGTGGCCCTCCGATTTTTTCCAGATGAAGTTTTTCACAGGGGTTTTCTCACCGCAATCGGGGCAGAGGATCAGAAGATCGCTCGATGTGAAATGATCTTCCCTGACAAGGTTTTCGAAGTTGCAGCCCGGACTTTCGCAGAGGCCGTAAATGCCGAAAAAGGTGTTTCCCTGGTCTTCGCAGATGGAGAGATTTTTCTCCTTTGATTCGATGAAATTGTTGCAGTGGGCTCCCATGCAGCGAATATAGAGCCTTCCCCCTTCATTTCCCATATCGTCTCACCCCTGGTTTTTTTCCCCGAACGAGGAACCCCTCCCGCTGCATTTGACGGAGGAAAGGACGCATCAGATTCTATACGAATCGGGCGTCTTCTTCAACGGGAAAGGGCGATACGGGGTGAGGGGATGCCGGACGGGATGTTACCTTTTGAGCCAGAAAAATCCCGCCCGGAACATGTCTGCGAAGGCTTTTCCGTACCTTCCCATGCGGTAGTTGGCTTTTGCCCTGCCGTAATAGGCAATTGCGTTTTCCGGGTCCCTTTCGAGGACCATGGAAAAATCGGCAAGGGCGAGGGCAAACTCTCTCTTTATACTGTAGGCATCTCCCCGGTGGAGGAGGGAATCGGTCAGTTCCGGGTTGATCTCGAGTGCCCGGTTGAAATCGGAGATTGCCCGGTCGAGTTCCCCCATGCGATAGAAGGCCAGGCCCCTGTCGAAATAGGCCAGCGCAAACCCCGAATCGATCTCGATGAGCTTGCTGTAGTCGGATACGGCCCGGTCATACTTTCCCGTGATGTAGTGAGCCCCACCCCGGTTCAGGTACGCATAGGCCAGGTCGGGGTTGAGCTCCAGAGCGCGGGAGAAATCGGGTATCGAGCGCTCGTACTTCTCCATGGCGTAGTAGGCGCTCCCCCGGTTCAGGTAGGCGTGGGCGAGATTCGGGTTCAGCTCGATCGCCCTGCTCAGGTCTGCTACCGCCTCCCGGTTCCTTTCCTTCTTGAAGTAGGCCGTCCCCCGGTTGTAGTAGGCGAGGGTGAGCTTCGGGTCGAGCTCTATCGACCTTCCGTAATCCGCGATCGCCCGGTCGAACTGGCCTTTCCTGTTGTAGGCGTGGCCCCGGTTCAGGTAGGCCTGCACGAAGCGCGGGTTCAGCTCGATCGCCCGCGTAAGGTTTGTGATCGCCCGGTCGTTCTGGTCCGTCCTTATGTACGCAGTTCCCCTGTTGTAATAGTCAACGGAGAGGGAGCGGCTGATCTCGGCGCCTCCAAATTTGCCCGGGCTCACGATCCCGAACTGCTTCTTCGCTGCGGGGGCCGTTTTGGGAACGGGGGACAGCAGGGCAATCGTGAGCAGTATAATGTATTTTTTTATTTTCTTTGACCTCCCCGGTAATTCCGGGGGCCTGCGAATTGGCCTCCCCCCGGTTGAAGCGTCAATATATTGAAGGAAACCGCAAGTTCCGTACCAATTATTTTATCTATATATATCAATGCTTTATGGGACAGCTTCTGTCCGGCAGGCGAAATTATTTCCACATATGGGAAGTAAATTCCCGCGGTGACACGGCGGGGGGTTGCGTACAGGTGCCGCTTTTTAGAGAGACGTATCCCGGTCAGAAAGGCAGGCCCCCTCGTAAATCATAAAAAAGAGGGGGCCGCTTCCCTGACCGATCGGGAGGAGATGTATGGCTGTTTGTTTGGACGCAGAAAAGCTCTCCCGTATTCACGTCCGATCGCCTGTTACCTTTTTGTCATGGGGTATGTCCGCCGATTGCCGAATTTTTCTGTTGCCCGGGGATG
>WVXK01000058.1:10615-13577 GCA_011773515.1 Deltaproteobacteria bacterium | reverse complement strand
GCCCTCGAGAAGCAGGTTGAGGAGGGTAAGCTCTCCCGGGAGGACATGGAGGATGCGCAGCTGCGCTGCACGGAGGCGGCGGTAAAGGACCAGGAGGTCGCCGGGATCGATATCATAAACGGCGGTGAGATGCACCGGAGGACGAACAACCGGCATGCGCCCCCGAACGCGATGCTCAACTTCTTCTGGGAGAAGATCCCCGGTTTTTCGAAGGAGACCCGGCCCAAGCCCATAACCCCCAAGGACCCCAACGTGTTCCACCCTGCCGCCGTATGCGTGGGTCCCATCGAATATGCCGACCTGGGGCTGGTCGATGAGTTTCGAACGGTTTCCGGGCTGACGGGAAGGGCGGTCAAAATTACCATGACCGGTCCCCACATGCTCGCCAGGGTCGCCTATGACGAACACTACGGGGATATCTCGAAGATGATGCAGGATCTGGCGAAGGTGATCAACAGAAACTTTCGGGACCTGGAAGAGGCGGGGTGCCGGTACGTGCAGATAGACGAGCCGCTGTTTGCCGCGGTCGATGATGATGAGGTCGCAGCTGCCGTCGACGCGATCAACATGGCCGTCGAAGGGCTGTCTTCTGCGTCGGTCCAGGTCCACATCTGCCAGGGGAACTACGCCGTGGGGGAGGACTATGACGGCCAGATCGGCCATCGATATTTCGACTTCGGACGATATCCGGCCGAGCTGATCTGCAAAATCAACTGTGACGTCCTGCTCGTCGAGTACGACTTCGCCGACCGGTACGAGGGCATCCTGGGTGACAGGATGCTGGCGGTCGGTGCCGCAGATGTGCAGGACCTCGCCGTGGAGTCGGATGAAAAGATCGCGGAGCGCATCGCGCAGATCGGCTGGCTTGCGCCGGACCAGACCATGATAACCAGCTCCTGCGGCATGAACCACCTTCACCGAGACATAGCCATCGGCAAGCTCAGGGCAATGGCCGGAGCAAAGCGCTTGCTCGAGCGCAGGTAGCCGCGGCCGGCCCCGAAAATCCACTTTACGGCAATCCTTTGCCGATCCCGCGATGCCGGGGTCCACGTTTGCCTTCCCTCTTTTCATGTGACGGGGGTAAAAGTTTCAAAAAAAGTGGTTTACATTTTCGCGTCCGGTACCGATAAAGAATGGTAGGGAACGCCAGGGCTTTCGCCCGGCGCGATTTAAACCGCTTGTTCTGGACCGGTGTGATCGTTATCCGGGGGTAACACACATGGCAATCAGGGAAGTGACAGGTTCAAGGAAAGATGGAAAGTGGGGGTACATCGACAATGCGGGGAAAGAGGTGATACCGGCGGAATTCGACGATGCCAGGGATTTCTCCGAGGGGCTGGCGAGGGTTAAGGTATCCGATAAATGGGGCTTTATAGACCGGTACGGGGAAATGTTCATAGAGCCGGTGTATGTTGACGCTCTGGATTTTTCCGAGGGAAAGGCGAGCGTCCAGATCGACGGCAGGTGGGGATACATCGACCGGAGCGGAACGGTTATGATATCTCCCGAGTTTGAGTTTGCAAGCCGCTTTCGAGAGGGTCTTGCAAGCGTGAAGGCGAACGGGAGGTGGGAATATATAGACGCGTCGGGAAATACGTTCAAAAACTTCCAGTTTTACAATAGCTGGGGATTTTACGAGGGCCTTTCAAACGTGGAGATAAACAGGGTATGGGGGTTTATCAACAAGAAAGGCAAGGTTGTCATCAAGCCCCGGTACAACGAAGCGAGAAGTTTCCACGAAGGGCTGGCACGCGTCCGTGTCGGGGTCAAATGGGGTTTTATCAACCAGAGCGGCGCTGCGGTCATCAAACTGGCTTTCGATGAGGCCCACGACTTCTCGGAAGGTCTGGCGGGCGTCAAGGCAAACGATAAGTGGGGATTCATAGACAGAACGGGAAACACCGCCATACCCAACC
This sequence comes from Deltaproteobacteria bacterium, assembly GCA_011773515.1. Classification (NCBI taxonomy): domain Bacteria; kingdom Pseudomonadati; phylum Myxococcota; class Myxococcia; species Deltaproteobacteria bacterium. The sequence continues at coordinate 11,661 of WVXK01000058.1, read as the reverse complement.
GGTTTACAAATGTCGGCGTTTTCTCCGAGGGCCTCGCCCCGGCGGCGCTCGAGGTGATCTGGGGATACATCGACAGGACGGGCAGCTTCGTGATCGAGCCTCAATTCGATTTTGCCGGGGAGTTCAGGGAAGGCCTGGCCAGGGTGTGGGTCAGCGACAGGTAGCGTTCCCGGCCCGTTAACCTTTTTTTCCTGCAAAGCGTTCGTTCAAAGGCAAAGACTCTCAGTCCAGGAAGAGGTCCGGTGCGGGCGTGGTTTCTGTATCCATCGCGTAGCGGGTGAAATCCGTTATCCCCTCATCCTTTAGAATCTCTTCGTCGATGAAGAAGTTCCCCGTGCAGCTCCGGCTGTTCCGGAGCAAAATGGCATGCGCGGCATCGGCGACGATCTCCGGCTTCCGGCAGAACCTCTCCGTGACGGCACCTCCGAGCATCGTTATCGCCGCGGTGGCGATGACGGTTGCGGGCCAGAGGGCATTGACGGCGACGCCCCGGTCCCGAAACTCCTCGGCCATTCCCAGGACACACATGCTCATTCCGTACTTCGAGATCGTATAGGCCAGGTGGTCCCGGAACCACCGGGCCTCGATCGCCAGGGGCGGGCTGAGGTTCAAGATGTGGGGATTGTCAGCCTTCAAGAGGTGGGGAAGGCAGGCCCGCGAGGAAACGAAGGTTCCCCTGACGTTTACGTCTAACATCAGGTCGAAGCGCTTGACCTCCGTCTCGAGGGTCCCCGTCAGGCTTATGGCGCTTGCGTTGTTCACCAGGATGTCGATCCCCCCGAACCACCCCACGGTCCGATCGACAGCGGCCAGGACCTGGTCCTCGAACCGGATATCGACTTCCAGCGGGAGCGCGGTCCCTCCCGCGGCTTCGATTTCTTCCGCTGCCGAGTAGATCGTCCCCGGGAGCCTTGGGTGGGGTTGTGCCGTTTTGGCGGCAATTGCTACGCTGGCCCCGTCCCGCGCGGCGCGCAACGCGATGGCTTTCCCGATACCCCGGCTTGCCCCCGTGATAAAGAGCGTCTTGCCCCTCAGCCCCTGCATGG
>WVXK01000058.1:5902-10567 GCA_011773515.1 Deltaproteobacteria bacterium | reverse complement strand
GCGGCGATACCGGCGGTTCCGCGTTTTCCCTTTTGTTTTTTTTAATTCCTCCTCAAATAGTATAAAAAAGATGGCCCCCCTCAAAGGGGAAAGTGCAGGGCCGGGAGAACCGGCCGTGACATCGCGGTAAGGCGCCCCTCCGGATTGCCGCAAAAGCGCCTGGACATCTCCGCATGAAGCCACCCTGCCGTTCGCCTCTTTTTTTGGCGGGTTTACAGGGGTGGCGAAATCCACCAATATATATACGGGGGGATATGCTATTCAATCAATGTCATCGGCAGGATGATCTCCATGGGTGACACGGAACATAACGGTTCCCTGCTCAACAGGTCCCTGTATCTCAAGGGGCTTCGCTGCTACAAGTCCCTTTATCTCAACAAGCATCATCCGGAACTGAGGGATGCGCCCCATCCCTCGCGCAGGACGAGACAGCGAAACAGCGCACGGGTGAATCGAGTTGCGCGGGAACTCTTCCCGGGAGGGGTTGAGATACCGCGAAAAAAAGAATCGCGTGGAGTAGCTGTCGAACTGACGGCGGGCGAGATTCTGCGCGGCTCAACCACCCTGTATGACGCGGCATTTACCCACGATGGGGTGTCGCTGAGCGTGGATATCCTCCATCGGGGATGGAAGGGGTGGGAGGTCTATGAGGTGAAGGACTCGGCGAGGGTAAAGGAGATGTACGTTGAGGACGCGGCGCTTCAGTATTACGTGCTCCGGGGCTCGCTGCTGCCGGTCGCAAGGGCTTACGTGGTTCACATAAACCGCGGATACGTGAGAAACGGGGAGATACGGGTGAGAGAGCTTTTCACGATGCGGGACGTGACGGAGGAGGTGGCCGAGAAGCAGCCATCCGTGGGAGAGGAGGTGAGAAAGCAGAAGGGAATTATCGGGGGCCCGATGCCGGGGGTGGATATCGGCAGGCACTGCGTGGATATCGAAGATTGCGGCTTCAAGGGGCACTGCTGGCGGCACATTCCCGAGGACTCCGTATTCAGCCTGAGGGGGAAAGGGGTCGACAAACTCGCGCTCTACGCGCAGGGGATAGTCCGTTTGCAGGACGTGCCCCCCGGGGATATGTCCCCCGCCCAGAGGATTCAGGCAGCTGCGACACTGAAGAGGAGAAACTATGTCAACAGGGAGGGGGTGGAAGATTTCCTTCGCTCCATCCGGTACCCCCTCTTCTTTCTCGACTTCGAAACGATCATGGACCCCATCCCCCCATTCGACGGCACGAAGCCCTACGAGCAGGTCCCCTTTCTCTATTCTCTCCATTCCATTCCGGACGAAAAATCAGGAGTCGGGCACAGCGAGTTTCTTGCCCCGCCCCGGGGCGACCCCCGGATGGGCATGATGCAGAGGCTTTTGGACGAAATACCCGAGGAGGCCTGCGTCCTCGTCTACGGGAGATCTTTCGAGACGGGGGTTTTGCGGAACATGATGAGGTGGTTCCCGGAACCGGGAAAGAAAGCAGAGGCCGTCATCCATAACATCGTGGACCTGGCGGTCCCCTTCAGGAGGAGGGACGTCTATTTCTGGAGGATGCGGGGCTCCACGTCGATCAAAGCGGTTCTCCCGGCCCTCGTTCCCGGGTTGAGCTACGAAAGTCTCGAGATCAGCGATGGCGGCGCGGCGATGGAGGCTTTCTACGAAATGTGCGGGGCCCGGGACGCCTTTGAAGCAGAGCGGATCGGGAGGTCTCTGCGGGCGTACTGCCGGCTCGATACGCTGGCGATGGTGAAGATTCTCGAGAGACTGAAAAATTTATCTTGTAATTTATGATAATTTGTTTATTATAGTAATTAAGGCGGCGCAAGCAGCTGAAAAAAACCGAACCGTTTGAAAGAACGGGAAATCCGGGGAACAATCGGAAGAGGGAAGCTCAAGGAAAAACTCGAAAGGGCGAAACCGCGAGAAGAACTCGGAAGAAAAAACCCGGAAAAGGTTTCATAGGTTGTTGCGCCGCCTTTAATGCGCCTGTTCTGGTGTTACTTCGTTTATCTCCCTGCGGGCCTGATAATTTTTCCCCGCCTATCGAGGGTAACGATTTTTTCAAGCTCCCCCCGCTCGTCATATTCCATTTGCCAGACGGCGATCCCCTCTCTCACTTCCTTTAATTTTTCACTCGAGCCAAAATGGCTCTGCTCGACCCTGTTCCCCGATTCATCATACTTCATCCGCGCGATGGCAAAGCCGTCCCTGTTTTCCCGCAGCTTTCCCTGCGCGCTCAGATATTTCTGTTCGATGATATTTTTGTGGTCGTCAAATTTCTGCCGGATGATTGCGATGCCGTCCCTGTTTTCCAGCAATGCCCCATCTTTGCCATGGTTTGACATTTCGCGCATGTTCCCCCGGTCATCATAGGCGTAATGTACCTCGTAATAGCCATCGCGGTCCGTGATTCTGGTGCCGTTTTTGTCGGAAAAGAGCACCTTGACCTTCCGTCCTTTCTCGTCGAGTGACAACGCGTAGTGGGCCACCCCGCTTGCGTTTTCCATCACGTTCCCTGCACCGTCAAGATTGGATACGTGCACCGGATTTTTGTTTTCATCGAGTTCCAAAAGGAGGGCAAAAACCCCCTTTCTGTTTTTAGAGGGCCTCCCTCCCCGGTCTCTGTACATTATTTTCCTGAAATTGTCCCTGCGCTCAACGTGCACCTTTGCCGCCCCGAAGTGCGGGTCTTTTTCTGGTTTTCCACGTTTCAAATACTCTACTTTCTCTACCTTCCCATCGTCGTTTACGACGAAGCGGTAGCAGTTCACCCTGCCGGACAACTCATGGGGGAGCGGATATTTTCCTCCTATCTCATACCGCTCATCCTGGTAGGCATAACGGAAATATGTCACCCTTCCGGCTTGCTTCACGCATCCAGGGCACATGGCAGCGGTTATGAGCAGAGCAAAGAAAAAAAAGATAAAACGACGCAAGGTTTCTGGCAGGGGCATTTTCCCGGGCTTTGAGTCTCTATTGTGCAATAAATTTTTCAACGGGCCGTTGCTTTATTATTTTACAGAATCTCCCCCCGCTCAAGGGCAAATGTGGGTGAGGTATAGGAAAACGAACTTGACGGGATAAGGAATCAGTGTTCGAACCGGGATCATGCGCCTTACCTTGAGATTGAAGGGAGGGGGAAGGCGGGCGATGCATATGGTCGACAAGCTTCATAGGACCCGCCTTCGTAAGGGGAGGAAAGCAATTATAAGGCGGGGGGCTGTATCCCCACCCGTTACCGTCTCGATGAAAACTGGTTCACTGCATAAAAAACGTTCAATGCTTATATGTCAATTAATATAAATTTTATTTAATTGCAAGCAAAAAAAACATAAATTTAGCAAATTAATTATTTTTGTACATACAAAGACATATAGTGTATTTCAATCGGAGAGGGCAGGGCCCGGAAGCGGCGCTCTCCGTGAACACCAATGAGGCGGGAATATCCTCCAGGAAAGGGTGGCACGGGATAGCGGCTGCCCGGGGGGAATCCCGGAAGCGTGAGCCCGGCGCCCTTATTTTTCTATCTTGCTGAACTTCGATCCCTCGAGGGTGATGTTTACCATGAGGCCCTTCTGTCCGAAAGCGAAAGCCACGATAGGGTCTTTTATGTTGGTCGTGTCGATCGAGCCCCCCGCGCCGACGGTTATCAGGGCTATCGATCCGTCGACGCCCGCCTCCCATCCCGAGCTTGCACGGAAGTTGTCGAGCGCCTGCTGCTGCATGAAGACGATGATTATCGTCTTGGCCTGGGCTCCGATCTGCAGCCCGAAGGAAACCGCTACGGTGCTGTAGTAGTCGACGGTTTTTCCGCCGATCCGCAGCGATCCCTCGCCATATTCCGCGCCGGCGACGAAGCCCGCCTTGTACACCTTCGGAAAGATGAGCACCCCCCTGGCGCTCTTTAAAAACTCTTTCCCCCCCTTTATCTCGCTGTGAAAACGCTCCAGCGCCACATCAACGCTGACGTCGATCTCCTTTGCGGTGGCAGCGCTCGCAATTCCGGGATGGAGCGCGGCTGCAGCAAGCAGCGCACACAGGGCGATCACGGCTATAGATGGTCTCCGTTTCATCGCGTCGACCTCCTTTTTTTTTACACATTATACATTTTCCCCGCCGATGGCAAGACCCTGGATCGAAGGGAGCAAAAAATCGCCGGGGGACGAAAATGTGAGCGTGGGAACGCCTCCTTGTTTGAGCGCTTTAAAGGACGGGCCATATATTCCGAAAAGGTAAGGTATGGATTTCGCGGTCAAATAAAGGGGGGAACGAGGAAGGCCATGATTCTGAAAAAGGATGGGGATTTTTTCTGTGATGCCTGGTATTACCACCTGTGCCCGGAGGCGGATGGGGGGGAAAAGAGCAACGAGCGCATTCTCTTCGATGAGCTGAGGAAAACATGGCAGTTCGTAGACCGGGGACATGAAGTGGATATCGATTACTGCCCCTTCTGCGGTAAGGAGTTGAGGGACATCGACCCCGCTGCTGTTGCCGATGACGGCCGGGGCAGCGTCCCGGAAGAGAGGCCGGTTGACCTGTCTCTGGACAGCCGGGAGCTGGCCAGGTGCGATGTCAAGTGCGTCGATTGTGAACGGGACGTGATGGTCCGCTATCATCCGGGAGAGGAAGAGCTTGCCGCCGGAGAGTGCGAAAACTGCCGGCTAACAATCGAGT
>WVXK01000058.1:5567-5870 GCA_011773515.1 Deltaproteobacteria bacterium | reverse complement strand
ATCATCGCAAGGCAGGGGGTGAGATATCCTGTGACGGTCGGGTCTGGCGACTCGTCCCCGCGATTGTGCTGGATAAGGGGGGGAAACAATAATACAATTGAGTTAGAGGGTGAAAAAACCTTTCANNTGTTATCCATGAAGATCGAGCTTTCCGATAACGAAAGGAAACTGCTGGAACGCGTCCTTCGCTACTACCTGTCCCAGCTGAGAGGAGAAATAGTAAAGACCGAGGCCTACAAGTGGAAGAAAGCGCTCCACGAAGAAAAGAACATGCTGAAAGATATCGTAAAGAGACTCTCCTGA
>WVXK01000058.1:5181-5494 GCA_011773515.1 Deltaproteobacteria bacterium | reverse complement strand
CTGAGTCCTGTACGGGGACTTGAAGCGGCTGTTCGATGGAGACGATAAGGTTTGCGGTCGGGCGGACATGCCGCCTCGCCCCTCTTCGGGTTCTTACTTTTTTTTGAGCAGCACCCTTATCCCGCCAAGCACGAAGCAGATTCCCGCGATGATTGCCCCCACATGGGTGAGTATTTTCCCGGGGAATGGCGAGTACACGTGCAGGTCCACCAGTATCATGGCGACTCCTGCCCACCCCAGGATCAGTATTGTGCGCTCGAACCGCATCCCTTGGACCGGATTCCATACAGCGTATATCACTATTCTACAGAGA
>WVXK01000058.1:0-5029 GCA_011773515.1 Deltaproteobacteria bacterium | reverse complement strand
TCGTGATCGCCCTTGCCCCGCACACATCGTCCTGGGATTTTGTGACGAACATGGGTACCATGCTTGCGATGGGCTTCCGAAGCTACTGGTTGATAGCGGACGCCTATGACTGGTGGCCGCTGGGTTACTTCATCCGCCGGCTGGGGGGCATCCCGATTGACCGCTCTATGCACCACGACCTCGTGTCCCGGATGGTAAGGAGGTTCAGGGAAAGCGATTCGTTCATCCTTGCCATCTTCCCCGAGGGGACACGGAGGAGGGTGCGGCAGTGGAAAACGGGATTCTGGTATATCGCCGCCGGTGCGGGTGTGCCGATCCAGCTCGTGGCGGTCGACTATGAGAAGCGGGCCACCCTGTTCGGGCCCCTCATCGAGCCGTCGGGAGACATCGAAGCGGATATGGAGATAATCCGGGAATACTTTCAGGGGGTAAGGGGTAAGCGCCCGGACCTGTTCGATCAGGAGTGCCGGTAGGCGCTTGCGGACGGACGTATCTGCAACGGTCCGGGATGGGAAGTGTTCGGGCCAGAGCGGGAGACGGGAGAGCGGCACACCCGTACCCTAAAAGGCCAGCCCTGACGCCCCGCAAAACCGATCGCGGGGAGAGGGAGCCGGGATTGGCGGAGATCTTTCTCACCTGTTTGCGCCGCTTCAGTACGCCCCCTCGTCGCGCCCGCCGCTGCAGGTGGAAAAATCGCCCCGGGCAAAGTTGTTGCTGCCGCCGCTGACGCAGGAAAACATTCCGCTTGCGACGTTACCCCAGCCCCCGCTGACAGAGGAATTCAGGCTGGTGGCCTCGTTCTGGCTGCCGCCGCTTATGGAGGCGTAAAGGCCACGGGCCATGTTGTTGCCACCGCCGCTTATGGAGGATCGGTTTCCGCTGGCCTCGTTACCGCTGCCGCCGCCGACGGATGCCTGGGTGCCGCTTGCCACGTTGTACGTGCCCCCGGTTACCGATGCAAAGGGAGCGCTCGTTTTGTTGTTGGACCCCGCGATCAGCCCGCCGTAGCTGCTGAAGCTGTGCCACGGCCCGACTACGAGGTTGTGTGAGCCCGTGCGGGGCATGGGTGCGGCGGGGATGATCTCGTTGTAGCCGACCACCAGGTTGCCCAGCCCTGAGAGGGGCTCGCCCCGTGCGATGTTATCGCTCGTGGAACCGGACCCGCTGCGGACGTGGATGTTGACCCCATCGAAGATCATGTGGGGGCCGGCGAGGCCGCTGATCGATTCCGTGCTCACGCTCACGAAACGAAGCTTTGCCTCGAGATCAGCCACCCGCTGCGTAAGTTCGGCGATCTTTCCTTCCAGGGCCTCCTTCTCTGATTTTTCCATTGACTGCACCATGAATGGAACGAGCAGGATGACTGCCAGGAGCATGGGAAGGAATGTCCGTTTCATGGTTATTCCCCCTTTCCGTTCGTTGAGGTTTCACTGCGGAACAGACCAATGCCGGCACCGATAGTCTGGTTTCTGCGATAGTCACCTCCTCTCTGTGAGAAGAGCTTGTGCCTGTGTTGGGGGTCACCTTCTTTTCTGGTTCAATTGAAAGGGTTAGAAGCTGGTGTGCGGGAGTGACGAACGAACCGATTATATATATTATAGGAATATTTCCACGATAGTGTCAAAAGCAAACGACCGCCTCCTTTCCGCCCTTCCCCGAAAAAGGACCCCGTTTTCCTGCTACCATAGAAAGTAGGTCGAATGATCTGCGCAGAGGTGGGCAGGTGTCGAAATTCTCGAGAAGATGCTGAAGGGGTGTGGAAGAGGATGACGGACACCGTTACGCGGGAGTTCAACGAGCGGGAGAAGGCTGTTTTTGAGAGGCACCTCGCCATGGAGAGGCCGCCGAGAGAGCCGAAAGGACCCTGGCTGGGCTGTCTGATCATGAGCATCGCCGCGGGAGGGCTGGCTTACTTTTTCCGGGGTACCGGGGCGGGGGCGGTATTGCTCGTTTTCTGCCTCGCAGGACTGGTCATCGTGGCGCTTTTATCGATGGAAAACGTAAGGTGGCGGAAAGAGCGTCTTAACGTTGCGTTGCGGCTCATCGAGGCCCTCGAGGAGAACAGGGTTGAAGCGGCGCGGTTCCGGGCGTCGGAAGTGGTTGTCGAGATAGATGAGTACGCCACAAAAGTGTACTATTTTGCTATAGGCGAAGGCCGCATACTCAGGGTAGAGATCGGCAGCGAACAATGGCCCGCAGAAGACCCCGGTGACGGGCATGCCCTCTACGTGGAACCGGGACAGGATACCTGGCCAAACGACCGCTTCGAGATAGTCCGAACGGTGAAGGGGGGGTTGTGGGTGGGCGTTTTCTGCCTCGGGGAAAAGCTCGACCCTGTCCGCCAGATCAACACCATCGAGGAAGCCCCTCTGGTTTCCGGGCCCGGCTCCCCCGTGGCGCTGTTTGCAGGCTCTCTTGAAAAGCCGGGCGAGAAACCGATCGGACAGTGGGTGTAGCCCCGTCGAAGGCGGTTTTTTACCGGCAGGCGTAAACGGAGAAAACGGAAGGAAAGGGAGCGTGGGACGATGAATTTGACAGATTCGGAAAAGGTCTTTTACGAGTGCTTCGAGATGGTGGCGAAGAGGCCCTACCTGGGTTACCTGGTGGGAATCGCCCTTTTTTTCATCGGCCTGGGCCTTTACTCGAAGGGGATGAGGCTCGATCAGTCCGGGAAGATCCTGCTCGGGGGCCTTTTCATCGGCGTGGGCCTCTTTGAGATAATCGAGTCCTACATTCTCTACCGGCTGTACACGATCATCGAGAAGAGAAAGGGACCGGAGCATTGACCGGCGCATCGGCAGGTCAAACCGAAGACGAAAGGAGAATGACGATGAATCACGGGGAGAGGGTGAAGTTTTTCGTTCTGGGCATGCTGGCGGCAGCGGGGCTGATGCTCCTTGTCGCCGCAGGCGGCAAGGATGGGGAAGCGGGAAGATATCAGATTTCGAGCTGGAGCGCGGCGAGAGGATACGGGGTTTTCGTCGTCGACACGAAAACGGGGGTTACCAAGAGCGTTTACTCAACCGAGTCCCTGAGCTCCTCCTACAGCAACCTGGGAAAGGGTTTCGACGAGTATTACGGGAGATGATTGAACGGGAGTGTGCGGCGCGGGGGTCTGTTGCGGTACTTCTTCGAGCGTGCGCCCGAAGGTGCGCGGACCCGGCGCGGAGTGATCTTTTTATCGGAGTCCGCAAGGCCGAAAAGGGCGCCATCTGCCTGAAACTTCGCACCCTAAAATCGACCTAATAGATACCTGACGCCCTGTGTCTTTTAGCCGGGACGCATGGATCGGGAGCCGTGAGATGGGAAAGGACAATCGAAAGAACCGGGTGCCTATCGTCGGGGAGTGGAAGCCTGTCTCGTTCATGATACGAAAGGAAAGCGGCGAAGAGGTCTATCCCTTCGGAGAGGACGCAAGGGGGTCCATCATCTGCACGGAGTCGGGTCGATACTTCGTCCAGCTGACGCGGGCAGATCGGATTCTTAAGAAATCAGAAAAACAGCCGGGATTTGCGATGAGCAGGAGAGAGGGGTTCCGTGTGGTGAAATGACCGGGCCGGATTTCAACCGCAGCAACTGCACGACGATTTTCTGAGCGGGGAGGGTTTTGCATCTCCCCGGTACGGGTTATCCTCGCCTGCAAGGCAGCAGCTGCCGGGCGGGGAGTTGCCCCCCTGTTTTGCCGATACCGGGGCGATCTCAACGATCTGGCTTTTTTTCTCCGTGAATTCGAGACCGGGATAGGATACGCGCTGCACGCTGGTCCTGTATGCTTTCGCGCTCGCTATCGACAGTGCGAAAATGGCTATGATGAGAAGCAGTTTTTTCACCGGCCCACACCGTTTCAAGAATTTCTACGTACTGTAATATACCATGATTTCCGCGGGAAGGTTGCATTTTTCCCGTAAAAATATCCATGCAGGCCGGCTAAAGAGTCAAATCCTGCAGATATTTTTCATTCCCGCGGTCAGCGTCGGGAAGGGGTGCAAGGGGAAACTCACTGAGCCCGGGGGGAGGGCCGGGTCAGTGCTCGAAAGATAAAAAAAAAGAGCCTCCCCGCAACGGGATGTTCTGGGAAGGCTCTTTTTTCTTGAAAGGGGTAAGCCGGGGCAGAGACGTAACACGTTCTCACGTCAAGCAATGCCCCGCTGTCAGATACCCCTGATTCTCGATCAGATGAAAATAATGATTCATGCTGTCCCTGTCAACAATTTATTCGTGAGTCGCCATTTTTTGATGGCCCCATATCTGTTCTTGATTCAGAAAAAGAGAAAAGGGGGCCAAAAGCCCCCTTGTTTCGATTTATGAATCAGGGAAGATTGAGTGTCTGCCTTGGACCGTAATTCCGGTAGATGTAGTAGTGATTAGTGGACGAATCGGGATTGGTTACATTGAATACCCTCTGACGTATCTGAACATACCAGGTCAAATTAGTTTGCCCCTTGAGCCTTGTAACTTCAGAAGCAGGAATCGTATAAGTGGTGTCGGATGATGATAGGCTTGCCTGTAAAAGGAGGTCACCGAATCCATCACCGGAATCTTCGGTTGTCTCCACATACACCCTTGGTATAGTCACCTTGGAGGGACCCCCCGGCATAGATGGCGGATTCGCCCATGAAAAGGTAACGGTCCCATCGGAATTGGCACTCACGTTCATAGAATCCCCCTGAACCTTGCTGACTTCGTCAGGAGCTTCGTAGTAAAGCCATACTTCGTGCTGGATATCTGACTGATCCGTTACGACAGCTTTGTAAAATCCTGAAGTTAGGTCTGGATACGTCACATCAAGGAAACCGAATATCTCGCTATAGGGAAAAGATACAGGCGGACTCGGTCCGTTTCCATCCCCGTCAAAATAAAAAGGAGAAAACCAGAGCTTCCAGGGGGCTGAATACGGTGCGGGGTCGAGGGGCACCTCGTTCATCGACGGATACTCATAGACCCGTACGTCCTTGATAGCACTTGGGAACACAAGCATACCGTCGTCTGGGTTTGTGACCTGTATATTGAAATAATAACTCTTTGTTCC
>WVXK01000057.1:128926-129995 GCA_011773515.1 Deltaproteobacteria bacterium | reverse complement strand
CCGCACGCCCCCCACGCGACGGCAGCGATCAGCAGGATAAGTATCCCGTACCCCCTCAATGCACTTCTCATCGACTTTCCCTCCCCAGCGGTTTCCCTTTTAAAATGGAGGTCCTCTGTTATGGTTGGGTCCACTATCATATTATTGAATGAATATTCATTCATTAAGTAACAGTTCCCGAAATTCCTGTCAAGGGGAAAAATGCCCTTTTCCGCCATTTCCGGATTCTTTTCCTTTCCGGGCAACGTCAGGTGACGGGTTAGGAGCCGTCACCGGGAAAACTGCATGGTCCCCGTGTCGTACACAAGGTCGATGTAGAGGGAATCCCCCCTGAAGAAAAACAGGGCTGCCCCGTTCAGGTCGCGGATGTAGGTACCCTCGAGCGATTCCGGCGGGCAGGCTGCCCTCGTGGTGTGGGTGATCTCTATTAAGATACGATTCCCCTCGATCCTGTATGTGCCGCCCCCGCGGTTGCAGTCGGCCCTGATGCCGACACGTCCCTCCGGGCCGAGCTCGAGGGTGTAGTGGTCCGGGTCCGGGGGAACAGATTCGGTGTCGTTGTTGTACCGGGTTCGCTGCCACTTCCAGAGGGTGCCGCTCAGCTCCCCGCCAGGGACGACCTGACTCCGGCTCTCGTCGGCTGCCAGCCCGCTGCCCGACAGGGAATAGAAGCGCACCGCCCTTAAGGTCGGGCAGCACAGCGGATCTCCCGGCCTGTGTGCCGTCAAATCGACGGCAACTCTCCCATCCTCGATGGAAAGGGAATGGATCCGCACCCTGTCGCCCAGGTGGGCGGTCGCAACGTTCACCGCCCTTCCCTCCACCCTCTTTACCAGCGCCAGGTCGTAAAACGTGCCGCTGCCGCCGGGATCGGCGACGAGGATCACGGCCGCTGCCGGCTCGCCGTCAACGGTTCCGAAGGCGACGTGCCCGGACATCTTGACCCTGGTCACGGTGGCCGAGCCTTCAACGGATGCGCCCTTCCACTCGCCGCCGGACAGGGTGATCTCGCCGGAGAGGTTCCACTCGGACCGGTAGGTCCCGTTGGCCAGCTCGTCCATCGAGAAAA
>WVXK01000057.1:93134-128904 GCA_011773515.1 Deltaproteobacteria bacterium | reverse complement strand
AGCGGGCTTTTTCGCGGCGCAGGCCGATAGAGCCAGGAGAGCCACAAGGAGAGCAGAAACCACCCTCTTTGCACTGTTTCTCATCTGTTTCCTGCCCGGAATGTTTTGACAGTTACAGTATAGCGAAAGCGCCGCCGCCTGTCTTTGTCTTCGGATAGCAGGGGCAGGGCTCGACCCCTTGCCCTTTGCCTCGAAATGCGAAACTCGACACTCTAAACTCGAAACTGGCTTCTCGGGACACGGAACACGAGACCCGGGACTGCCGATTCCATCCTTCACGGTTTACCGTTCATGGTAATGCGGATTTCGGAATGCGGAATAAAAACGGTTCGCAGTTTACCGTTTCCGGTTTCCGGTTGAACCCGAAACGCGAAACTGGCTTCTCGGGACACGGAACACGAGACCCGGGACTACCGATTCCATCCTTCACGGTTTGCCGTTCATGGTAATGCGGAGTTGGGAAATTGTCTTTTGCCTCCGCTTCCTGTTAAATGTAATTAGAGGGCAACTGCACAATTGCCGGAGCCGGTCTGACGTAAACCCCGCAAATAGAGGAGAGAGATCATGTTACCGGAAGTCTTTTTGACGGAAGAGGAAAAGGCTTTGAAGCAGGAGGTGCGAAATTTCGTGAACGGCGTCCCCCCCGACCTCGTGCGGGCAATGGACCGTGACGAGGTCACCTACCCGAGGGAATTCGTCCGCTCCCTGGGCAAGCAGAACCTCCTGGGGCTCAGGTTCCCCCGAGAGTACGGGGGCCGGGGCATGAGCTGGGCCGCGGAGATCGGGGCCCTGGAAGAGGTGGGCGTCCTCGGCACTTCCCTCACCTGCGGCTTCGCCATGCCGTCGGTCGTGGGCGAGGCCCTGTGCGCTTTCGGCACGGAAGAGCAGAAGGAGAAGTTCCTGAAGCCGCTCCTTGCCGGGGAGCTCGTCTCCGCCGAGTGCCTCACCGAGCCCCGCGGCGGGTCAGACTTTTTCGGCGCCACCACGAAGGCGGAACTTCGAAACGGGTACTTCTCCGTCCGCGGCCAGAAGCGCTTCATCGTGGGCGCCGAAGGAGCCGACTTCTTCATCGTCTACGTGAACACGAACCCCGGGGGGAAGCCCCACGAACGGATCAGCCTCCTGATCATCGAAAGGGACCGGCCCGGGGTGGAGGTCAAATACCTCTATGGCCTGATGGGCGCACGCGGCGGAGGGACGGGACGCCTGCTGTTCAGGGACGTGGAGGTTCCGGAGTCGAACCTCGTGGGGGGAATCAACGAGGGTGCCGCCATCTTCAACACCATGATGGTCCCGGAGAGGCTCACATCGGCAGGGGGGGCCCTCGGGGTGGCGCGCGCGGCCCTCGAAGTGGCCGCACGGTACAGCGACCGGCGGGTGGCCTTCGGCCAGAAGATCAGGCGCTTCCAGGGGGTCAGCTTCAAGGTGGCCGACGCCATATCCCGCCTCGACGCGGCCAGGGCCCTCGTGATCGGTGCCGGGAAGGCGGTGGACGGCCGGTACCCCTCCGCCAGGAGGCTGGTGAGCGAGGCGAAAAAGCTCGCCACCGACACGGCGTGGGAGGTGACGAACCTGGCCATGCAGATCGTGGGAGGGATCGGCTACACCAACGTCCTCCCCATCGAGAAGATGGTCCGCGACGCCCGGCTCTGCCAGATATGGACCGGCACGAACGAGGTGATGAACCTCCTCATCCAGCACGAGTACTTCAGGGAACTCCTGGAAGACCCGGAGCCCGGGAGGATGGCCGAGCGGGACGCGGAAGAGTTCCACCGTGAGGAGGAGATGGTCTACGAAGACCAGGAGATGTGGACGAAGGGCTGGTAGGGCGAACGGCCCCGGCAGGGATGGGCGCTGCCGGAGGGGTCGATCCTGTCCCTTCGCCGATTCCTCCGCGGCACGCAAACCGATATAATAAGAATAGGGACGCTGATCGCTCTTTATCAAATCCAGAGCAGGGGGGACGATATGCCGGTTATAACGATCTCCAGGCAGCACGGGGCCAGGGCAAGCGTGGTTGTCACGATGCTCGCGGAAAAAAAGGGCCTCGAAGTAGCGTATAAAAGGGACATAGAGCGGCACTTGCGCAGCATCGTCGGCGGCTTCCTGGCGGAAAAATACTCATCGGAAACGAGCCCCACCTTTCTCGACACGGTGATGTACAACATGGAGCTCTGGAGGGGGCTTCTCTCCGAGGCGATCCTCAGCATCGCCAACAGGGGCAACGTCATCATCTACGGCCGCGGCGGGTCCTTTATCCTCCGGGGCATCCCGGGAGTGGTCCATGTCCTGATCGTGGGGAACAGAAAAAAGCGGATACAGCACATCGCGGAAACTAACGAGGTTTCCTTCCTGGAAGCAGAGGAGATAATCGACGAGATAGAAAAGAGGAGGGAAGGATTCCACAGCCACCACTTCGGGGAGAGCTGGCCCGATCCGGGGAATTTCGACCTCACCCTGAACCCCCTGAACATCGGGATGGACCGGTGCGCGGACATCATCAGCTCTCTCTCAGAAACCCCCTCGCTCTCCGAGGACTTCAGGAAGAGGGGGAGGAAGATGGTGGCGGAAAAATACGTGGAGGTTTCCGCGGGAAACCGGATCGCGCTCTTCGCCGACCTGGACCACAACTTCTTCGACGTCTCGCTCAGGAAGGGAAAGGAGATCGTCGTAACCTTCTACGATGTTCCGGCGGCGGTGAGGAAAACGGCGGTTTCCGCCGTGGCAGATTTCCACCGGGACTTAAAAGTAATCCAGACAGATGCCGGTCA
Organism: Deltaproteobacteria bacterium; assembly: GCA_011773515.1. Classification (NCBI taxonomy): domain Bacteria; kingdom Pseudomonadati; phylum Myxococcota; class Myxococcia; species Deltaproteobacteria bacterium. The sequence goes on along the minus strand of WVXK01000057.1, from coordinate 126,133 downwards.
CCCGAAGGCAGCAAAAGGGACCGGCGGGCTCACAAAATAACCTCCAGGCCCCTGCCGCGCAGGTACTCCTTCACCTCCCGAATCTTCAGGATCCGGTAGTGGAAGACGGATGCGGCGAGCAGGGTGTCTGCCCCGCCCAGCGTCACCGCCTCGTAGAAGTGCTCGAGGGTTCCCGCGCCGCCGGAGGCAACCACCGGGAGGGAGACGGCATCGGAGATGGCCTTCGTGTACTCCAGGTCGTACCCGGCCTTCGTCCCGTCCCCGTCCATGCTCGTGGGCAAAATCACCCCGGCGCCGAGATCCTCGCACCGCCGCGCCCACTCGACGGCATCCTTCCCCACGGGCTTCGTGCCCCCGGAGACGACCAGCTCGAAGCCCGACGGCATGGAGGCGTTCCTCCTGGCGTCTATGGCGACGGTGACCTTCTCCTTCCCGAAGGCCGCGGAGGCCTGGCGCACCAGGTCGGGGTTGGCAACGGCCGCGCTGTTCACCGACGCCATATCGGCTCCCGCCTCGAAGACGAGCTCGAAGTCCTCCAGGCACGCGATCCCCCCTCCCACCGTGAGGGGGATATCGATGACGGAGGAGACGTTTCTCACCCACTCCAGGCGTGTTCCCCGGTTCTCCAGGGTGGCCGCTATGTCGAGCATGGCGAGCTCGTCGGCCCCCTCCTCCTGGTAAAAGGCGGCGTTTTCTATCGGGTCCCCCGCGTCCTTGAGGTCAACGAAGTGGACTCCCTTCACCACCCTTCCCTCCTTCATGTCCAGGCACGGCATGATCTTCACGATACCCATGGCCCCTCCTCGTCCCGTGATGCCCCTATTATACACTCCCCCCCGGGCAGATGAACCCCTTCCACGAGGTCCCGTAAACCGCCCGCGTGGGTAGAACAGACACACTGTAAGAATGGTAATGCGAAATTCGGAATGCGGAATGCGGAATGAAAACCCAACGCGAAACTCCAAACTATAAACTCGAAACTATAAACTCGAAACTCTAAACTGGTTTCTCTGAACCCGGGACTGCCATCCCTCTGATAGGGCCTCCAAAAACCTGCTTTCATGCAGGGTGACAAAATCATGCAGAGGGCGGCTGCCGGCCTAAGGGCGCTCCCCGGCATCGAGCATCACGCCGAGGGCGAGGGCCATCCGCCGGTCGATCGTCCTCTTGTAGTCGGGGCTCATGTCCAGCACGAAGCACCCGAAGGTGAGACGCCTCCGCTCGAACCATCCCACGACGGCCCCCACCTTTGCCTCGGTGAGGGTGTAGTTCGACCGCATCGGGGCGAAGCGGGAGCCGACGATCCGGCCGAGGACGGACCGCACCACCGAGTCCTCATTCGCAACGCACAGCAGCGACCCGTCAGGCCGGTAGGCGTGCCAGCGGCGCAGAATCAGCATATGATACAAGGACCTCCGGATCCTCCCGATGGTGTGCCCGGTTTGGTCAATCACGGTGTACCAGGTGTAGGGGAGGGGAACGCGGTTTTCCTGATGAATCTTCAAGTAGACCTCCCGCATCGACCCGTCGAGAAAGATGGTGGTCCCGTAGCGCTGGCTCAGCGCCAGGGCAGCTGCAAGCAGGGGAACCAGGAATGCGGCGAACTTCAGCAATGCCCCGGAGGGCCCGGGAAGGCTCTCCGGGATGAGCATCGAGGCGCCCAGAAAGGCCCCGATCCCCAGTGCGATGCACGCCACGGCCCTGACGTAGCCGAAGAACGGGTGTGCGGGACAATCGGCAAACAGCAGCGGATCGCCCTTCCTGTCCCAGATGTTGTAGCTCCAGGATCCCGACCCGTGCTCCGGGCGAAGGAGAAACCGGTCGAGGGATGCAATCTGGCCGCTTCGGTTCACTGCTCTCTCCTGGCGCTGTATAACTATAAATAAGCAATATAGCACAGAAAGGGTGAGGGCGGATGACCGTTGAATACCCGGTATCGTGCAAAAAAAGGCACCAAACCGAAAAACCATTTATCAACAGCGGAATAAAACAGTAAAATGATGGTAAGGCTTATCCGCCACCGGCACCCCACCTTCTCGTAAGGGACCGGGCCCGGCGTCTCTGTCGCGCGTACCGGCGGCTTTTCACTGCAAACCCTTTCGGAGAAAAGGTTCATGGCAAAGGACGGGTTCCGATTCTTCCCATCACTACCGGGTGAATCCGGGCAGGCACCGGGAAACAAGGCCCGCGCCGCCCAGGATGGGGGGAGGGAGAAAAAAATCGTCGCATCCCTTTTCAGGGAGGCCGGGATAGAGGTAAACGGGGATCGTCCGTCAGACATACGGGTCAACCACCCCGGGTTTTACCGGAGGGTCCTTACCAAGGGTTCTCTCGGCCTGGGGGAATCCTACATGGAAGGATGGTGGGACGCGCACGCCCTGGATGAGTTTGCCAACCTTCTCCTGCGCGCCTCGCTGCAGAAAAAAGTCGCAAAACTAAAGGGCCTGTCCCGCGCCCTCAAGGCGGCGGTATTCAATTACGGGCGGAAATCGCGGGCCTTCGCCGTCGGGGAGAGGCACTACGACAGAGATGACCTGCTCTTTGAAAAGATGCTGGACAAAAGGATGGTCTACTCATGCGCTTACTGGAAGGACGCCCGTACCCTCGATGAGGCGCAGGCTGCAAAGCTGGACCTGGTGTGCAAAAAGCTCTCCCTGAAACCGGGCATGACGGTGTACGACATCGGGTGCGGCTGGGGGAGCTTTTGCAAGTACGCCGCCGAAAAATACGGCGTCCGGGCAGTCGGCGTCACCGTCTCGCAGAGACAGGTGGACCGGGGCAGGGAGATGTGCTCGGGGCTGCCCGTCGAGATACGGCTGCAGGATTACCGTGAGATAGAGGAGAGGGAATGCGCGGACCGCGTCGTATCGATCGGCATGTTCGAGCACGTGGGGCACAAAAACTATGCGTCATTCATGAAGACCGCGCACCGCCTGCTGAAAAGAGACGGCCTCTTTTTGCTGCAAACGATCGGGGGAAACGAGTCGTCCCTGACCATCGACCCCTGGATGGGGAAGTACATCTTCCCGAACTCCATGGTGCCCTCGATCAAGCAGATCGGGGCGGCTATCGAGGGCCTCTTCGTGATGGAAGACTGGCAGTGCCTGAGCGCCGATTACGACAGGACCCTCATGTCCTGGTTCGGCAATTTCCACAGGTCCTGGGACGAGCTGCGGGCCCACTTCAGCGAGATCTTCTACAGGATGTGGAAGTATTACCTCCTGGTCAGCGCGGGGGCTTTTCGCTCCCGCTACAACCGCCTGTGGCAGATCGTGCTCTCCAGGAAAGAGTTCCCCGGTAAGTACGCCCCCGTCCGGTGACACCGCACGGAAAAGGCGGGGAGCGGGGAAAAATATCCGGATACAGATGGGGATTTCGATCATCCAACAAGAAAACGGCACAGGGAGGAAACGATGACAAGGAACTGGATGTTCACCCTGGCAGTGGCCCTTACCCTCACGCTCGCTGCCCCGTCCCGGGGAATTGCAAATCCCCACCACTTAAGGCACGGGGGGCACGAGATGGGAGCCGGCCCTCTCGGGCTGAAAGGCTTCCTCGATCTCAAGCTGACCGAATCCCAGCAGGCCGGCCTGATAAAGATCATCGACAAATACCACGGGGAGAAGAAAGGCATGAAGGCCCGCCTCTGGGAGGCAGGGGAAAAGCTCTCCGGCGCCGTGCACGCCGATACGGTTGACGAGGAGGGCATTCGAAAAGCTTTCCGGGAGGTATCCTCGATCAGGGAGGAAATGGCCGTTCTGAAAGCGAAGATGTTTTCCGAGATCAAAACGGTGCTGACGCCCGGGCAGGTCAAGCAGCTCGAGGACATGAGCCCCTGGAAAGCGGGGTGCCCCCACTGCGAAAGACACCACGGTCACCACGGCCGCTGAGGGCCTCGCCATGACCCCGTGGCGAAAGGAATCGAATGGGGGACCTTTCCCCGGGCCGGGCGGATAAGAGGGTCACGTGAATTGCGATCTCACGGGCCGATGTGTCCGTGGACCGTCTGGCAGAGGACGGTAGAAAGCCCCGTCCCCTTCAATACCCCGTGCACCTCCCTCATCTCCGCGAAGGTTGGCAGAGGCAGGCCGGTTCTTTTGAACTCCGGCCGATAATCCAAGGCGCACACCTGTACGGCGGGATCTATCTCGAAGATCTCCCTCCCCATGGCCGCTATCTCCTCGAGGGAGATGAGCCTCTCGTTGTAGGGGATCCCGATACCCAGGAAGACTTTGTCCCGGTACGTCTCGCTGATGTACCTCACCGCCTGCCAGGCGTTCTCCTTGTACCTGCCGGCCAGCGCCTCGTCGGTGAGGCCGGTAACGCGCATGAAGGTTTTCGCCTGCAGGGCCTTCAGGTCTATCCCCACATCGGTCATCCCCGCGCCCACCAGCTCATCGATGTATTCCGGGGAAAGGAGGGACCCGTTGGTGTCGACGTGAAACCTCGATTCATCTCCGGGATTTTTCTCCTTCAGGGCTCTCAGGTACGCAAGGAGCCAGGGGGGATTCAACGTGCATTCCCCTCCCGAAATCGCCATGCGGTCAACCCCGTACTTGCGCCGGCTCCCCGATATGCGCTCTGCGGCCTCCTGGGGCGTGAGCAGGCGGTAGTCGAAGCTTTCTTTGCCGCGGCAGGCGATCGTCCAGTTCTGGCACTGGGGGCACCTGAAGTTGCAGCCCGCGGCAAAGAGAGCCACCTCGATCACCCCCCTCGCCTTCAGGTTCCAGGGCGTACCGACCCCCCCGACGGTGTGCCCCATGAATCCACCGACGATCCTCCTGGGAACGTGGTCCCCGGGAAGGCGCGTCCTGATGCGGGCCCCTTCGTGCACTTTCGTGACGCAGCAGGGCTTAACCACCCCGTCGATCTCCACCGCGCAGCTGAAACAGCCGCCCGTCCCGCAGGGGGCCAGAATCCCGTCGGGGAGCTTTCCGAATCGAACGCCCAGGTGCTCCAGGGCCCTTTTCACCGTCGTATTCTCCGGAACGAGAGCGCCCTCCCCGTCCACCTCGACCCGTATTTCCCCCCGGTCTGCCGCCGCGATCATCGTCACCGCATCGAAGGGGCAGGCAATGGCGCAGGCACCGCATCCGGCACAGTCCTCCTCCTGGAAATCGACCGGGCAGGGCACCAGGACCCTGCACTCCGGGAAAAGGCACCGCGCGCAGATACGCTCATCCCGTGTGGCTTTGAGAGACATCCTTTTTCCCCTCGCCTCTTACCCCTCTACGATAGCAAAAGCTTCTTCGCGAAGATAGAAAATAGCGCGGGAGAGAAAAAGCGGGCCCGATAAAAAGTATCGGTGCCACGCGATTCAGTCTGCCGTCGTTCCTTCCGAAAACATAGAGAGAAGGGCGCGGGGAACCCTGCCTTTCGGCAATCCGGTTTCTGCGCGCCAGACAAAGAGGGAGGATCAGCCGGAAAAGGGGGCTGGCACAAACCCATGAAACTGGCCATTCGGCTCTCACTTCTTGCCCTTCTCGTCGTGCTCCTCGTCTTACCGGGCGCTCCTTTGGCCGCGCAGGGGACGAGAAACGACCCGTGGGCAGGTTTTTACCCCGGATCGTGGGTGACGGTCAAGGAGGTGGAGAGGTTTCTCGGCAACACGAAATCGACGGTCGTCAGGAGAAAGATCACCGCGAGAAAAGACGGGCTCGCGGAGGTGTGGGACTTCACGGAAGACGGTTCCCGGAGGCTGGAGAAGGAGCGGGCATTTTTCGAGGGAAACACGCCGGAGACGCTGTTTATGACCCGCAGTGGGGAGAGGGAGACAAACGTCCGCGTCGGCACGGCAAACTACAGGGCCAAAAAGGTTTCCTACGTCCCCGACGGGAAGTTCTCCCTCGCGAGAGGGCCCCTGACGGTGTACCTCACCGACGAGTTGAGCGTGCCCTACCGCGAGATGCTCCTCGGCGGCGACGATATCGCCCTTCCGGAAAACGTGATCAGGGCCGAGTACGTCGCCCCGGACCGGAATACGGGAAGGATGATGCGGTACGAATCGCAGATCGTATTCTTCTACTGGGCCGTAACCGTGGGAAACGAAGAGATCCCCTGTTTCGTCGAGGAGACGAAGGTGGTGGATATTTCATCCTCGCAGCAGGTGGGGGAAGCAAAGAGATGGCTCTCGTCGAGGATTCCCGGCCACACGGTCAAGCTCGAGTACCGCTTCACGTCACCCTACGGGCCCGGGGAATTCACCCAGGAAGTCCAGAAATATCAGCTGAACACCTTCCGCCGGCAATCGGTAACGATGGGCCGGTCCAGGATCTCCTTCGAGGTGCCGGGACATTTCAGGACCGCAACCGGGGAGGAGATCGCCTCCCGCTATCCCCTGAGGAAGGAAAAGACCCGCGCCTTTGTCGCAAAGGGCAACCGGGCGTCTATCGTCGTGCAGGTTTTCGAGCCGTCCGCCCTCGTCCACACCGTTGAAGACCTCAAGCTCTCCATGGACCAGCAGTCCTCCCGAAAAAACCCGAACATCAGCCAGATCAGCCAGGGGCTCACGGAGATAAACGACAGGACCTTCGTCTATCGGGAATATATCAACACCACGCAGGGATCGGCGATCAACACCTACAATCTCGAAACGCTGCACAGGGGAAAAATCATATCCCTCGATTTCACGATGAGCCGCGAGCTCCATCCGGAATACGAGCAGCTGTGGCGCGTCTGGGTGGAGTCGATACGGATCGAATCGCAGGAACCCTGATTAACGGGTGCCCTCAGGGCTGAGAACCCACGGCTTTCGCCTTCCAGCCCCCGCTATTTCCCCAGGAGCTTTTTCAGAGCCCCTTCCGCTTCCTTTGCCGCATCTTCGCCGATGGTGCCGAGCTTCTCCTTCGCCGCCTCCTCGGCCATCTTTTTCACGTCCTCAGCGGACTTTCCCAGGTACTGCCCGACCCCCGCCTTCAGGGCCTCGTCGACCACGCGCTGGGTCAGCGGCCCGAGTATCTGGCGGGCGATCTCCCCGGGGGTGGACCCGCCCTTTCCCCCCAGGTTGGTGAGGCGGATGGATGGCAGCGCAGCGGAAATGGGCTTTTCCCCCAGGGCAGCCACGCGGATCTCGACATTTCCCTTCTCGATGACGAGATTCCTGATTACGATCTTCTTCTCCTTGCCGGAATCCTCTTTCGCCGGCGGCTTTTCCCCGCTCCCCGAAGCCCCCAGGTTCTCCTTGATGGCGTCGAAGTTTCCCTTTCCCGACTCGTTGATCTCGTAGAGCACGCGGGGTGCCGACACCGCAACGCTCTCTATCACGATGGGGTCTTTCGTCACCGAGGCGGTGTCGATTTTCACGCTGATCCCCTCGAGGTCGAACGCGCGGTTGCCGGAAAACCCCCGGGGATTGTCGATGCTGAAGCCCCGTATGGAGCCCTCCCCCTCTTTCAATCTCAGCTTCACCGAGGAGACCCCCACGCGTGTCCCCGTCGCTTTCGAACCGTACTTCTCTATCCCCCCCTTCACGATGGTGTCGATGTTGGACAGGAGGAAGAAAAGGGCAGCAGCGGCGATTACGGCTACAACTCCCAGAACCAGAAGCAGCTTTTTCATAAGCGTCCCTCCCAGGGCATCTCTGTGGCTTTCTCTATCTGGCGGTCATGTTCATATGGTAGCACTTTTCCCGCGGCAAGGGCACGGTCTCGCTGCCGTCCGTCGAAAGGGGGGGCGGGATTTTTTGCTGGCCCCGCCTCATCTGTCTTGCAATTTGGCACGCGGAATGTAATCTTATGATGATGCCTTCAAGAGGCAGCAGTATCCGTCTACCGCCGTCTTTACACACCACCGCCCGCAAGGAGGCCCACGCATGGGGAAACGGGATGACATCGACAAGGTGATGATCATCGGGTCGGGGCCGATCGTGATCGGCCAGGCCTGCGAGTTCGACTATTCCGGCACACAGGCGTGCAAGGCCCTTCGGGCACTCGGCTACAAAATCGTCCTCGTCAACTCCAACCCCGCCACCATCATGACCGATCCCGGCATGGCCGATGCGACCTACATCGAGCCCCTGAACCTCGCCCGGATGACCCAGATCATCGAGAAGGAGAGGCCCGACGGCCTGCTCCCGAACCTGGGCGGACAGTCGGGGCTGAACCTCTCTTCCGAGCTTGCAAAGGAGGGGGTCCTGGAAAAATACGGGTTGAAGATAATCGGCGTGGCCGAGGACGCTATCAAGCGGGGGGAAGACAGGATCGCCTTCAAGGAAACCATGGACAAACTGGGCCTTTCGTTGCCGAAAAGCGCCCACGCCTACAGCGTCGAGGAAGCAGAGCAGATTGCCGCCGATCTTGGCTATCCCGTCGTCATCAGGCCCGCCTACACGCTGGGCGGGACCGGCGGTGGCCTCGTGTACAACGTGGAGGAGCTGCGGACCATCGTCGCCCGCGGCATCTCTGCGAGTCTCATCGGCCAGGTGCTCATCGAGGAGTCGGTCCTGGGGTGGGAGGAGCTCGAGCTCGAGGTTGTCAGGGACGCGAAGAACCAGATCATCACCGTCTGCTTCATCGAAAACGTCGACGCCATGGGCGTTCATACGGGAGACTCCTTCTGCACGGCTCCCATGCTGACCATCGACCCGGAGCTGCAGAGGCGGCTCCAGGAATATTCCTACGCCATCGTTGAGGCGATCCAGGTGATCGGCGGTACCAATATCCAGTTTGCCCACGACCCGAAGACCGGGCGGGTGGTGGTCATCGAGATCAATCCCAGGACCTCCCGGTCATCGGCCCTCGCCTCGAAAGCCACCGGCTTCCCTATAGCCCTGGTCTCGGCAAAGCTCGCAGGCGGCCTGACCCTCGACGACCTCCCCTACTGGAGGGGGGGAACCCTCGAGAACTATGAGCCCTGGGGCGAATATGTGGTGGTCAAGTTCGCTCGCTGGGCCTTCGAAAAGTTCAGGGACTCGGAGGACAAGCTGGGTACGCAGATGAAGGCGGTGGGAGAGGTGATGAGCATCGCCACGACCTACAAGGAGGCCCTCCAGAAATCTATCAGGTCCCTGGAAATAGAGAGGTACGGCCTTGGATTCGCCCGGGATTACCGTGACAAGCCCCTGGAGAAGCTGATGGAGCTCCTCGCCGAGCCATCGAGCGAGCGCCAGTTCGTCCTCTACGAAGCGCTCCGGAAGAACGCCGATATCGATCTCCTCTACGAGCGGACCCACATAAAGCCCTGGTTCCTCTCCCAGATGAAGGAGCTGGTCGACCTGGAGGAGGAGATCCTCGCATGGAAAGGGAAAGAGCTCCCCGACGACCTCCTGGTACGGGCCAAGAAAGACGGCTTTGCCGACCGCTACCTCGCCCGGCTTCTCGGCACGCAGGAGTCGGCGATACGCAAGGCCCAGAGGGATCTGGGGCTCGCGAAGGCCTACCGGCGCCTTCCCGTGAGCGGCGTCGAGGACGCGGCCTACTACTACTCCACCTACAACGCACCCGATGAGGTGGCCACCAGTGAGAGGCGGAAGATCATGGTCCTCGGCGGCGGCCCCAACCGCATCGGCCAGGGGATAGAGTTCGACTACTGCTGCGTGCACGCTGCCTTCGCGATCCGCGACGAGGGGTTCGAGTCGATCATGGTAAACTGCAACCCCGAAACGGTTTCCACCGACTACGACACCTCGGACAAGCTTTACTTCGAGCCCCTCACCGTGGAGGACGTGCTGGCAATTTACGAAAAGGAGAGGCCCGAGGGGGTGGTGGTCCAGTTCGGGGGACAGACCCCCCTGAACATCGCCGGGGAGCTCATGCAGGCCGGCGTACCGATCATCGGCACCTCGCCGGACATCATAGACCTGGCCGAGGACAGGGACCGCTTCCGCAGGATGATGCGGGAAATGGGCATCCCCCAGCCGGAGTCTGGCATGGCCAGCACCCTGGAAGAGGCCCTGGACGTCGCCGAAAGGATCGGCTACCCCCTGATGGTGCGGCCTTCATACGTTCTGGGGGGACGGGCGATGCACGTCGTGGATGACGAGGAGATGCTGCGCATTTACATGGAGGAGGAGGCGGTGGAGGTCTCACCGGAACGGCCCATCCTGATCGACAAGTTTTTGAGCGATGCCATCGAGGCAGAGGCCGATGCGATTTCAGACGGCACGGACACCTACGTACCCGCCGTGATGGAGCACATCGAGCTGGCCGGCGTCCACTCTGGCGACTCCGCCTGCGTGATCCCCCCCATCTCCATCCCCCTCAAACACGTGGAAACGATCGTCGAGTATACCCGGAGGATCGCCCTCTCCCTGAAAGTCGTGGGCCTCATGAACATCCAGTACGCCATCCACGACGACACGGTCTATATCCTCGAGGCAAACCCGAGAGCCTCCCGCACCGTTCCTCTCGTGTCCAAGGTGTGCGACGTTTCCATGGCGAGGGTGGCCATGCAGGTCATGCTCGGGAAAAAGCTCGCCGACCTGGGTCTCACAAGGAAAAACATACCCCACTTCGGGGTGAAGGAGGCGGTGTTTCCCTTCAACATGTTCCCGGAGGAAGATCCCGTCCTCTCGCCGGAGATGAAATCGACCGGGGAGGTCCTGTCGATAGCCGACTCATTCGGGCTCGCATTCCACAAAGCACAGGAAGCCGCAGGGGGCAGCCTGCCCGACGGGGGCACCGTTCTCATCACCGTGGACGACCGGGACAAGGATGCCTCCCTGGAAGTGTGCAGGCAGTTTGTCAAGCTCGGGTTCCCCATAAAGGCAACGGAAGGAACACAGAAGTTCCTGGCCAGAAACGGTATAGAGAGCGAGCATATCCTCAAGTACCACGAGGGCAGGCCCAACATCGTCGATGCGATCAAGAACGAGGAAATTCATCTGATCATCAATACCCCGGGCGGCCGCCTGAGCAAACACGACGATTCCTATATCCGGAAGGCTGCCATAAAATACCGGGTGCCGTACATAACCACCATAACCGGGGCCCTGGCCGCAGCCAGGGGTATCGCCGCGCACCAGAAGGGGGACTCCGGCGTGATGTCCCTCCAGGAATGGCACAGCGGGATCACCGGGCAAAGGGAGACCGAATAACCCGTTACCGGAAGTGGCGGGCGGGGGACCCATCCCGGGAAACGCAGGCCGGGCATGCGGGAAGAATTGTGAAGACAAACCCCGCTTATCGACATCACAACAGGTAACCAGTGTCTTCCCGGGACAAGGACGCCTGCCAAGGAGCCCGACATGAGCGAAAAAAAAGGGAAGGCGAGAACCAAACAGTCTGCCATGTTTGGAGATAGGCACCTGCTCGCGTGCGCCCTTTGCAGGGACAGCGAGAGAAGCCACCTTATCGTCGAAGACCTTGGAATCTCCGTCGGCCTGTTTGCCGAGGAATACTCTTTCTGCCGCGACTGCTGGAACTCACCCGATCTGGGGGAAAAACTGCTCGGCCTGCTGGGATTTCCCGACGGGGTGAAAATCGCGGACTCGGATCTCGAGCTCGATCTGTGGGAGGGGGATTAAAGAAGCGCGTTTTCCCCCTTTACCTGAACCTCCCCGGGTTTGCATGACAGGGAAGCGAAGAAAGAAGGATAGAGAAATGAGCCGGATATCGCGTCTTTCGTGCTCTAAGATTCACCCTCACTCCCCCTTTTCCGGGAACCGGTCATGACCGGGCACAGGACGGGCATATTCTACCACCCCTCCTATTCGCGGCGCAGCTACCTGACCGTGGGGGCGCGGCTTGCCGACTTTCCCATGGTCCTGGATACCATCCTGCGAAGCGACAGGATAAAGCTGTACGAGCCGGGCCCCATCCCGCTCGACCTGCTGCTCAAGGTCCACACCCCCGACATGATCGAAGGGGTGAAGAGGGACCCCCTCTGCTCTACCGCATGGCACTCGGCGATGGGCGTGGTGATGGCGGGGGAAAAGATCGCCGAGGGTGAAATTGCCAATGCCTTCGCCTTCATCGGCGCCGGCGGGCACCATTCGGGGAAGAGCTATTTCGGTGGATACTGCTGCTTCAACGATGTGGCCCTGTGCATCGTAAACCTGCGCGAGAAGCACGGTCTCGAGCGTTTCGCCATCGTCGACACCGATGCCCACCACGGGGACGGCACGCGGGACCTTTTCTCAGACGACCCCGACATCCTCCACGTCTGTATCTGCGGCACCGATTACGAATCGCCCGACGGAACGAAAGTGGACGTGGCCTACCCGAGCCCCTGGTGGGGCCGGGGAAGGGGAGAGGACCGAAGGCCCATGAACGACGTCTACTTCGAGCTGGTCGAAAAGCACGTTCCCCGCCGGGTAAGGGAATTCAAGCCTGACCTTCTTTTCTGGTACTTCGGATTCGACACCCACCGGGGCGACTACGGCGACATCGGCCTTACCGCCCCCTGCTTCATGGATATCGCCCGCCTGATGCTGGATGTCTCAGAGGAAGCATGCGGGGGAAGGCTCGCGGTGGTCCTCGGCGGCGGCTCACACACAAAGCTGGCCACGTCCCTGATACCGCCCATCATAGAGGGACTGGCCGGGCTCAAAACGGGGGAGCCCCCCCGATAGGTGCGGGCAAAAAAAAGCCCCGGAAGTTACCGGGGCTTTCGCGTCCATTATTTTTTTTTGCCTCAGCTGATCTTCACCACATTGGTGGCCTGAGGTCCTTTCGGGCCTTCGGTAATTTCAAACTCCACCTTGTCTCCCTCGTACAGGGTCTTGAAACCCTCCATCTGGAGTGCGGAGAAATGGACAAAAACATCCGGGCCGTCCTCCTGCTCGATAAAACCGTACCCCTTGGAATCATTGAACCACTTGACACTGCCTTTTACCATCTTACCTTACCTCCTTTGATAAGTACTCCTCTGCTGGGTGCGATGTTAGAATTTTTTCACACAGACAAAAATGCTATCAACAAAAAATATCAAAGTCAAGAACAAGGGATACCCCGCCCTTTCGATGGCGGGGGGACGAAAACCCCTTCCTCCGGCCCTTTTTCCGGCGATAATATTTCTTCCCTCCCGCGGTTCTCATACACCTGAAAACGCATCCTAAAAGGGGAGGAAAGAGAAAATGTCCAAACTACCGGAACTGACCACGGGACCCGGCCGGACGAAGGAGGTCAAGGATCTATGGATAAGCGGCCCAGATCGGTAAGGGAAATCATCGAGCCCCGCTACGTCACGGAGGGGGCCGGCGTCAGGCTCAGGCGGAGCATCGCCGCGGGGGCGCTGAATTACCTGGACCCCTTCCTGCTCTTTGACCACTTCGGATCCCGGCGGCCCGAGGATTATCTTGCCGGATTTCCCATGCACCCCCACCGGGGCATCGAAACGGTCACCTACGTGCTCGCCGGCGTCGTCCACCACAGGGACAGCATCGGAAATGAAGGGAGCATAACGGCGGGCGACATCCAGTGGATGACATCGGGACGGGGTATCATGCACGAGGAGATGCCCCGGCCATCAGGGGGCAACATGGACGGTTTCCAGCTCTGGGTCAACCTCCCTGCGAAACTGAAGATGACAGAGCCGCGGTACCAGGAGATCCCGTCGGGCCGGATTCCGGTATTCGACCGGGGCGACGGGACGCGGGTCCGCGTGATCGCCGGTTCGGTGGACGGCATCCGGGGCCCGGTAACGGAAATTGCCGCAGACCCCACCTACCTCGACGTGATGGTTTCCAACGGCGGCACCTTCACCCACGCCATCACCCGGGGGCACAACGCCTTCGCCTACGTGTTCGAAGGAGAGGGTACCTTCGGCGTTACGGGCGGTAACGGGGGCAGGACCATATCCCACACGAAACTCGCCGTTCTGGGAGATGGCGATACCCTCACCGCCAGGGCCGGGGAGAGGGGCGTGCGTTTTCTCCTGGTCTCGGGCAAACCCTTAAATGAGCCCGTCGCCCGGTACGGCCCCTTCGTGATGAACACGAAAGAGGAAATCGAGCAGGCCCTGAAGGAGCTGAGGGAAGGCACCTTTATCAAGGATTAAGGGTCCTCTGCAATCACAGGCGGCAGGCAGCCCACACCCCGCAAACCCCCCATTCCCGTCCCGGGGTTTTAACCGGCAAAACGGAATTGGCGACAGTAAAACGTTTTATTATAATTATTTTCACAATTCCATAAAACAATTGACAGCCCCCACGGACACGCCTATCCTAAAACAACAGGGGCCATATTGAACTCTTCGAACAGGACCGCCCTCTCGATTGACAGGGGAGGGGGCATCACTTCACCCGCAGGGGTCGTCGCATCTGCCCTTCCGATGCCGGGAAGTTTTCGCACGCATTGAACGAACACGGGAAATGGTGGCACAACCACCAGCAGGAAGAAAGGAGGTAATGGTCATGCCGGTATACGTACTCCTAATGAAATACACGGACCAGGGGATGAAAGACATCAAAAACGCAACCGCCCGGATAGAGGAGGGCTTCAAGGCGTGGGAGGCGATGGGGGGAAAGGTGCTGGGCTACTACGTTCTGATGGGAGAATATGACTGTATGGCCATCGGCGAGGGCCCCAGCGACGAGGCAGCGACTGCATTTGCCCTGGGAATCAGCGCGCGGGGAAACGTCAAAACCACCACCCTCAAAGGGTTCACGAAGGAGGAGTTCGCGGGGATCCTGAAAAAGATACCGTAGCTCCCCCGGATTCCTTTCAGGTCGGCAGCAGGGCAGGCAACAAAAATCAGCAGGTGGTGCGCCACCCATTCCTGCGGTTGGAGTGACAGGGGGCCCCGTCCGTCCCGGGATCTATATGCTCTTTTTAAGCCTTACCGGGCTACCGGCCCGTAAACACGGGCTTGCGCTTTTCAAGGAACGCCGTAACGCCCTCCAGGGCGTCCTCCGTTGCAGCCGCCAGGCCGAGCAGGTTGGCTTCGTTTGCCAGGGCCTCCGTCTGGGACATACCCAGCCCGGAAAGGACCGAATCCAGGCAGAGCCTCACCGCGACACCCGACTTCTCGGTGATCTTCCTTGCGAGCCGCTCCGCCGCCGCGATGAGCTCTTCCTGCTTGACCACGGCATTTACCAGGCCGATCCTGTACGCCTCCCGGGCATCGATCATCTCGCCGGTCAGTATCATCTCGAGGGCCTTCTTCGGGCCTACCTGGCGGGGAAGTCGCACCGTCCCGCCCCAGCAGGGGTTGAATCCCAGGTTGATCTCGGGCTGGCTGAAACGGGCGTTCTCCGAGGCAATGGCGAGGTGGCAGGCCTGGGTGATTTCCGATCCTCCCCCGAGGGCATAGCCGTTTACGGCGGCAATGACCGGCTTGCCGAGCCTCTCGATGAACGTGATAAGATCCTGACCCCGGACGGCGAACCCGTCCCTGGCGGCCATCTGCCCTTTCTCGAAGCTCGCCTTGATTTCATTGATGTCGCCCCCGGCTATGAAGGCCTTCTCTCCGCTCCCGGTCAGGATCACGACCCTGATGGATTCGTCATCCCGCGCCCGTGAAAGCGCCGATAAGAGCTCGACGGCCGTGTCCCTGTTCAGGGAGTTCATGGCCCCCGGCCGGTTGATGGTGATCTTCAGGATGCCCTCACTCTCTTCAACGCGGATATTTCTGTGTTCCATGGCTATCTCCTTTCCTGCGCCGTTTCTGATTGAGATGCAGAATTTTTCAAACAGTCGTCTTGAAAAAGGTTATCCATGACAAGAGAGTCAGTCCAGGTCCGGAGCTTTTCGTCATGAGCCGCAAGCAAAAGGGGGGTAGGCCCCGAAAAAGCTCCGCCCTTTCGCTATCTGACCTCTTGATTCATTGCTCTCCGCCGCTTCCCCGACCCGGGCTTCACTCCGCATTTTGGAACCTTAACCCTGCATTGCAATTTCTTACCGGGTGGTTTCGCTCTCCCTGCGGACCCTGTTCATCCCGAAGCCCAGCAGTTTTCGGACATCCTCGAGGATCATGTAGAGGGATGGGACCAGGAGCAGGGTGATGCCCGTGGCGAACAGGATCCCGAATCCCAGGCTGATAGCCATAGGGATCAGAAACTGGGCCTGGACACTCGTTTCCAGGATCATCGGCGTGAGCCCGAAAAAGGTGGTAAGCGACGTGAGGAGAATCGGGCGGAAGCGGCGTGCCCCCCCGTCGACGAGCGCCGTGACGAGGTCAGACCCCTCCTTCCGGTTTACGTTGACCCGGTCGATGAGCAGGAGAGAGTCGTTGACCACGACGCCGGCAAGCGCCACGATGCCGAAAAAGCTCAGGATGCTCAGGCTGAATCCCATGATCATGTGCCCCACGACGGCACCGACGACGCCGAAGGGGATGGCGGCCATGATCAGGAGCGGCTGGCTGTAGCTGCGAAAGGGCACGGCCAGAAGCGCAAAGATTCCTATCAGGGCCATGGTGAAACCCTGCTTCATGCTGTCCAGCGACTCTTTCCGCTCCTTCTCCTCGCCCACCAGGTCAAAGGACAGGCCCGGGTAGTCCCTGGCAAGCGTAGGAAAGAGGCTCTCCTGCAAATCGATGAGGATCTCCTGTGCATTTGCCTGGGATGGGTCGACCCGTGCGGTGATGTTGACGACCCGTTTCCGGTTCGTCCGGTTGATGCGGGCAAATCCCCACCCTTCGTTGACGCTTGCGGCGCGAGCGAGCGGGATCTCCCCGCCCTCAGGTGTGCGCACCCGCATCGATTCCAGGTTCCACAGCTTCCTCCGGTCCTCCTCGGGGTAGCGAACCATGACCTTCACCTCGTTGCGCCCCCGCTGCAGGCGCAGCGCCTCTGCCCCGTAAAAGGCCGACCGGATCTGCCTGCCGAGCTCCTCCTCGGTAACCCCGAGCATCCGGGCCTCGGGCCGGAGGTTGATCTTGAGCTCCCGCTTCCCCCGCGACAGGCTGTCGTCTATGTCTCCCACGCCGGGGTACCCGGCGAGGTTCCGCTTGATACGCCCGGCAACGGCAGAAAGGACGCCCGCGTCCTCGTGGGCTGCGCGGATATCGATATCGGAGCCGACCTCGAAGAGGGAGGACGTGAAGGTGATCGAATCAACGCCGGCAACCGTCCCCACCGCCTCCCTCCACATGCCCGCCACGTCCGCCGCGGGGACACCCCGCTCCTTGCTTTCGGTCAGCAGCATGGCGACCTCCGCGATATTGGAGGCAGAATCGGTCTCCCCTCCCGCCGGGCCATGCCTCACCAGGGTGCTCCCCACGATGGAGAAGACGTTACGCATGATCGAAGGATTCCCCTGCCGGCCCCGGTCGAACTCGTCGACGACCACCTTCCCCCGGTCAACGACTAATCCCGTCACCTTTGCCGTCTCATTCACCGGCGTGCCGGGAGGCATCTTGATGGACACGATTACCAGGTCGCCCTCCACCTCGGGCATGAAGGTAAACTTGATGATGCCCCCCCGGACGACCCCGAGAGTGAGGAATAGCGCGGTGATGCCCGTGGCGACGGTGGTGTAGCGGTTTCTCAGGCAGAGCTCCAGGAAGGGCCGGTACCTTCGTGAAATGAACCCTTCGAGAAACCTTCCGAACCAGAGGCGCACCCTTTCTATGGCCCCCAGCACCCCCCCCTTCACACGATCATTCAGCCTCCCCCCCGAGAGGTGGGCGGGAAGCACGAAGAGCGATTCGATGAGCGACATGCAAAGGAGAGCAATGACCACAAGGGGGATCACCTTGATGAACTTGCCCATCACGCCGGTGACGAAGATAAGGGGCATGAAGGCGACCACGGTGGTCAAAACGGCGTAAATGACGGGGATCCCCACCTCTATGGTGCCTTCCGTGGCCGCATCGAGATAGGCCTTTCCCCTCTGGCGGTGCTCGAAGACATTTTCCCCCACGATGATGGCGTCATCCACGAGTATCCCCAGGGCCAGGATGAAGGCAAACAGGGAGAGCATGTTGATGGAGACGTCCATCGTGGGCATGAGCAGCATGGCCCCGAAAAAGGAGATCGGTATGCCCAGCATGACCCACATGGCCAGCCGTATTTCCAGGAAGAGGCCCAGGATGATGAGCACAAGGGTAAGCCCCAGGGCGGCGTTCTTCAAAAGGAGGTTTATCCGGCTCTGGTAGATCTCCGAGGTATCGAACCAGACGTCGATGTTTACCGTCGTGGGCATTTGAGGCTTCTTCCGCTGGACGTAATCCTTCACGATTTTCGAGATCCTGATCGGTTTCTGGTCCCCCACCCTGAAGACCTTCACCATCGCCGCCGGACCCCCATCGAACATGGCGAACACGTCCGTCTCGCGGAACCCATCCTCTATCCGGGCGATGTCAGCGAGGGTGACCTCCGTGCCGTCCGTGCTGGTCACCACGGCGATGTCGGCGTACTCAGGCCCGAAGTAGCGCCGCTCCTTCGTGCGGAGGAGAATTTCGCTCCCCTCGGTCTTGATCGTCCCGCCGGGCAGATCCAGGGAGGCCCGCCTGACCCGCCGGGCCACCTCCTCGAGGGTCAGGTCGTAGCGCCGCAGGTTCTCCTCGGGAATCTCGATCGATATCTCGTAGGGACGCACCCCGCCAAGGTCCACCTGGGTGATGCCCGGCAGGGCCAGGAGGTCATCCCGTATTCCCTCTGCCTGTTCCCGGAGCACCCTTTCCGACACGTCCCCGTAGACCACGACGGAGATGACCTCGCTGCGGCTCACCAGCTTGGAGATGACCGGTTTCTCCGCATCTTCCGGGAAGGTGACGATCCGGTCCACCTCGCTCTTCACATCCTGCAGCACGCGGTCCGGGTCCTCGCCGGTTTCGATCTCCGCAGTTACGACGCCGATGCCTTCGGCGGCGCTCGAGGTGATCTCCTCGATCCCGTCGACGCCGGTCAGGCTCTCCTCGATCTTCCGCAGGATCCCCTCCTCAACCTCCTCGGGACCGGCGCCCGGGTAGGCCACGGAAACCTGGATCCTGTCCAGGTCCACCTCGGGGAACACCTCCTGCTTTATGGAGAAGCCCTTCACCATGCCGCCGATTATGAGGACGAGCATGAGGATGTTTGCGGCGACGTGGTTCTTCGCCATCCATCTGATAGCGGCCTTCACTTCGCTTCTTCCTCCCCGGCCAGCCTGAGCTTCATCCCCTCCGCCGCCCCTGATATGTTCGTTAAAACCACGCGGTCGCCCTCGCTGAAGCTGTCACGAACAACGATGGTGTCGCGCTCCCGCCTGACCACGGTCACGGGCACGATGTGCAGCTTCATCTCATCGTCCATCGTCCAGACGGTTTCCCCTTCCCGCAGTGCGGAGCGGGGAACCGTGAAAATGCCCGGGAGCTCTTTCCCGGTTATTTCCACGTCGACGAACATGCCCAGTTCCAGGTCGGCCCGGCCGGTCCCGCGACCCTTACCCAGGTTGTAGGGATCGGCCACGGAGACCACGACACGCGCCATCCTTCCCCGGGGATCCACCTCCCCCAGCGAGCGGACAACCCTCCCCTCCCAGGTGAGAGTCCGGCTTCCAACGGTGAGCGTTACCTTCGCCGGAGAGCCTCTCTCCTTCGAGCCCCTGCCGGGGACTCTGAGCCACTGCATCTCCTCGAGGGGGAGGGGTACGATGATCTCTGCGGCATCGGTGCCCGCAACGGTAGCGGCGCTCTTGCCCACCGTAACGTACTGGCCCAGGTCGATCTCCTCAGATCGGACAATGCAGGTAAACGGCGCGTAAACGGACGTCCTGGCGAGGTTGAGCTCCGCCTGGAGAAGAGCCGCTTTCGCGGAATCAACGCCTGCACGGGCGTTTTTCAGCTGCGGCTCGTACAGGACCAGGGGGTTTGGCTCGCTTTTTTCATCGGTCTTCAGGCGCTCCCACTCGATGCGCGCAACCCGGGCCTGCCCCTGAACCGTGGCCAGTTCGTACTCTGCCGCGGCCAGGGCCGCCTTTGCCCTGTCGATGGCGAGCCGGTAATCGGTATCCTCTATTTTGAAGAGCAGGTCTCCCTCCCTGAAAAGACCGCCGGCAACGAGTCCGGGGGAAAGATACGTGACCTGTCCGCTCACCTGCGGTGTGATTGCCGCCTCCTGGCGGGGGGCCACCGTCCCCGTTCCGGTGACCACCACCGGCCGGGTCTCCCTTCTCACGCTCGTGACCTCCACCAGCACGCCCGGGGACTCCCTCACCTCCTTTTCGGGAGAAGGGCGGGAGAGAACCATGAGCTTCATCCCGGCGAACCCCGCCAGGACGATGCCGATTGGAAGGACGATCTTCATCAAGGTCGTTTTCAGGCTCATTTTTCCCTTCCTCCGGTGTGGGACGCCTTCAGGCGGCTTTCCATTTCTTCTTCCATCCACTCTCCCCCCAGGGCACGGACCAGGCTTATCCTGTCGGAAATCAGCTGCCGCCGTGCGGAAAGAAGCTGGCTTTCGGCCGTGAAGTTGGAGGCCTGGGCCGTGAGGATGGGCAGGTAATCGGACAACCCGAGCAGGTAGCGCTCCTTGGAGAGCCTGAGGGACCCGGCGGTTGCCTCCACGCGCTCCTCGAGATACCTGATGCGCTCCTCCGTCATGCGGTTTCTGATCAGCGCGTCTTCGACTTCCTGGACAGAGGTGAGGACGGTCTTCTGATACCGGGCCAGGTCCTCCTCGAACCGGGCCTCCGTTCTCTCCACCTCGGCCCTCCGCCTTCCCCCATCGATCACCGGTTGAATCACGCTTGCAAAAACGTTCCAGAAAACACCCGATATATCCCCGGCGCTGAATGCGGTTTTCGAGGTGCCGTAGCTGCCGAGCAAGTTTATCGAGGGGAAACGGTCGGCGATGGCCTCGGCCACCCCGGCATCGCTCGCTTTCACGCGGAGGAACGCAGCCCGCACATCTGGCCTGCGTGAGAGAACCTGTGAGGGAATCCCCGCCGGAAAGGCGGCGGGAGTATCGGGTAGCTCTGCCAGCGTTCCCGCAAGGCCCCGCTCGGGGTAGCTGCCCGTCAGAACGGCAATGGCGTGCTCGGTCACGGCCAGGTTCGCCTCGAAGAGGGGGCGGCTGGACTTCGCGAAGGAGAGGTTCTGGCG
Organism: Deltaproteobacteria bacterium; assembly: GCA_011773515.1. NCBI lineage: Bacteria > Pseudomonadati > Myxococcota > Myxococcia > Deltaproteobacteria bacterium. The sequence continues at coordinate 105,229 of WVXK01000057.1, read as the reverse complement.
CGCCTGGTACACATCAAGGGGCGGTACGAGCCCCTGAAGGTAGCGGCTCCTCACCAGATCGAGGGTTTCGGTGAACGATGCGATGGTCCCGTCGGTGAGGTCGAGCTGGGCCCTCTGCTCGACGGCCAGGTAGTAGAGGTCGGCGAGCTCCGCCGACAGGGTAACGTAGAGGGATTTGACATCTTCCCGGGATGCCGCCGCCTCGAGGGTGGCCGCATCTGCCGCCGATCCTATCCTGCCCCAGAGGTCTACCTCGTATCCCGCTGCAAGGGAGAGACTGTAGCTGATTCCCCTATCGTCACCGAATATGCCCGGTTGCCCGGAGCGGCTGGCCTGCCCCTCCGCATCCAGGGAAGGATACTGAAACGACGCTGCCTGGCGCCTGACTGCCTGAAGCTGCTTGAGTACGGCAATTGATTGGACCAGGTCCAGGTTGCCATCGAAGGATTTCTCCATGAGGGCGCTCAGGCTCGGATCTTCGAAGGTCTCCCACCAGCGGCCCACGGGAAGCGCCTCGGACGGGGGGTCGGTATGCTCGAGGAAGCCCGCCGGGAGGTTCTCCGGGGGCCCGATCGGCTGTGGCCGGTGGACGGCGCAGCAGGTCAGGACGATCGAGACGATGAAAAGCAAGGAAAGCAGTGACCCGTTCCGCTTCATGACACCTCCACTCCCGCGGTAACGAAAGATACGACCATGTCGGTCATCGTCGCAGCGTCAAAAGCCGGCACGACCCCCTCGGGAAAGACCTTGAGCTGGTCCAACATGTGCAGCGTGTGGCTCATCGCGCCTATTGAAAACTGGAGGCGCCAGAAGAGGACTTCCCTCGAAACATCCGGCAGGGCCTCGCAGAGGATCTCGTAGCAGAGGAAAAACATCGGGCGGAAGTGATCCATCAGCTTTTCCCGCAACCGCTGATCGGGCTCGCCCATCGTCCGGCCGACGAGCGAGATAAACGCCGCCGCCCCCGGTTCCGTGTCCCGGAAGCGGAAAACGGGGGCGATGAAGGCGTGCATGACATCACGGGCATCGGGCCTGCGGTTTTCCCGCCCTGCCGCATCTCTTATCTTCTCGAGTTCCTCCCGCCTGATCCGGTTTATGGGGAGGAGCCGCCGCTTGAACACCTCCTCGATGAGGGATTCCTTTGAACCGAAATGGTAGTTGACCGCCGCTATGTTGACCCCGGCATCGTTCGTGATGGCCCGAAGGGATGTGTTGTGAAACCCACTCCCCGCGAAGAGCCTTTCCGCCGCATCGAGGATCCGGGTTTTCGTGTCCCGCTGGACCGCCTCCGGCCGATCTCCCGCACCGATTCCGGTAAAAGGCCCCGCCGTGTCCCGCTTTTCATTCATACGTTTGATTTAAACATATGTTTGAATCAATGGCAAGGGGAAATAATGTCGCTGAAGCATGGAGAAACGGGGAAGACAGTATGTGCCGGTCACCGTATAACAATCTCATATTCAAGCTTCAACTCGTTATCGAAGCTGTCCTGGTCCTCAAACAGGGGTGCCTCGACCTTGACCGGGTAGCTGCCGGGCTCGAATTGTGCGGTATCCCAGACGATAGTGACAGCCATTTTGTCCTTCACATCCCAGTAGAAATCAGAGATGTTTTTCGATGCAAGGGTCTTCCTCCCCGAGAGAACTCTCACAATAACCGGACCTTGTATAACCTCCCCTTTATCGTGGAGAGTGACTTCGAAGGTGATTTTATCACCCCGGGCAACCTCCCGCTTGTCGACGGAAACGCTGTCTACCGCCAGATTAATATACACATCATCCCTGAATCTCCTGCCCCTGAAGGCAAGGTGTTCGGACAGGGAACCGGAAAACGCCGTGGAGACATCGCACGCCAGGATGAGGATCGTGAAAAAAACCACCCCCGTTTTCAGTCCTGAAACCCTCATTGCAACCTTTAGAGACAGGTGATTTAGAACTTTTCAGCCGATCAATCTCTTTTTTCTATGATATCGCAAGCCGGTGACGGGGAGTGAAAAAGAAATAGGTCGCTTTCCTCCATTGACGGAAAAACGTGGCGGCACAGAGAGGAGGCCCACCTGGAGCCTCCCCTGTGCAGAAAGATGCTTTTTGGTTCCCACTGCGTTGTGAATCAATCACGGACCGCACGTATCCTCGGGATCCAGCGTAGCCATCAGAGGATCGCTTTTCTCCTTGTCGGTCTTATCGATAGCAAGGCTTCCCGGGAGAAACCCGATTTCGATATGGTATAATCCCTGACAGGTGCCGATACCAGAAGACGGGGACCACTATTCTCCGGCTATCGGTAAGGAATCATCGGGAGACAGGAAAATATCCTCTTCGAGGAGCCGGTGGAGGGGCTGACGGATATGAAAACCATTATTTTGGTGAGACACGCCAAGTCGAGCTGGAAGGATCCCGGGCTGAAGGATTTCGACAGGCCGTTGAACAAGAGGGGAAAGAGGGATGCGCCATTTATGGGGGAAAAACTGAAAGAGAAAAAGATTCTGCCCGACCTTATCCTTTCGAGCCCCGCGAAAAGAGCACGCAAGACGGCGGTAAAGGTTGCCAAAACCATCGGCTATCCCAGAAAGAGGATAGAGTACAGGGACATCATGTATCACTCGGATGCGCGGTATCTCTTCGAAATGGTGAAAAATCTTGATGATTCGAAGGATACGGTCATGCTCTTCGGGCACAACCCCGGGTTCAATGATTTTGCTGATTTGCTTCTTCCAGAAAATCCCGTTCTGAATATCCCCACAACCGGCGTGTACTGCATGCGGTTTGACGTTAAGAGCTGGAAGAAGGTGCGAGAAGGTACAGGCGAGTCTGTCTTCTTCGACTTTCCGAAGCGCTACCTGGACGAATCGGATACGCACGGATAGGTCCCCAGCAGAAACCCGGTGAAAACAAAAGGGTCCCTGCAGGCGTCAAGAGGGTCACCCATGCCTAGACCGCAAAAATTCCATGTCCCGGACGGCTACGACGAAGGGTTCTTCTTCGCCCACCTGTCCGATCACCACTCGATCAAAAAGGGGCGACACAGGTACCGGCGTGTCGTGATTTACGACACATTCGACTGGCGCCTGTTCAACAGGTCGCTTGTCCTGTATGAGTCCGGCAGAAGGCTCCATCTGCGCAACCTGTACGAAGACGCGGACATATGCAGCGTGCAGATAGCCGATCCTGTTGTTTTTATTGGGGATTTCCCCGACAGCAGGTTGAAAGAGCTGGTCGAGCCGGTCATAAAAATGCGTGCGCTGATAAAGCTCGTGGAGGTGTCCTCGCGCAAAGCACCCTACCGGATCGTGAACCAGCACGAAAAAACGGTGGCCCGGGTGGAACACGAGGAAATCTTCCTGTCCCGGGACAGGAACAGGCCGGCGATTGCTACGTTTCTGTGGCTCAAACCGGTGAGAGGATACCTGGGCTATGCCCGGGAAATGGGAGAGCGGCTCACCCAGGGAGGATTCACGGAAAAAAAGGGGGGAGATATCTACTTTTCGGCTCTTGAGGGGGCTGACAGAAAACCGGGCGACTATTCAACGAAACTAGATGTTCGCCTCACACCCGATATGCGCCCCGACCAGGCAGCGAAGATCATCCTCCGCTCGTTGCTGCACGTCATGCGGGTAAACGAGGCCCATATCGCAAAGGACCTGGACACGGAATTTCTCCACGATTTTCGCGTGGCCGTGCGCCGCACCCGCTCCGCGTTGCGGCAGTTAAAAAGCGTGTTTCCCCCGGAGACAGTCCGTCGGTTCAGGAAGGATTTCGCCTTCGTGGGAAAACTTTCCAACCAGCTGCGCGATTTAGACGTCTACCTTTTAAGCGAGGGGACATACAAGGCCATGCTTCCCGACGGGCTTCGCGGCGACATCGAACCGCTCTTTGCCTACCTGCGGGAAAAGCGATCCCGGGCCTTGCGGGAAGTCACACGCAGCCTGGAGACGGAAAAGTACCGGCAGATCCTCAAGGGCTGGGACGTCTTTTTGCGTGAACCGCCGGAGGCCCCCCCCGGGGCACCCCATACCGGTCCTTACGTTATCGACGTGGCACGGAAACGGATCTACAAGAAATACCGGCGTATCGTAAAAGATGGGAATGCGATCCTGGAAAACACGCAGGACGAGATGCTGCACCGCCTGAGAATTCAGTGCAAGGAGCTGCGCTACCTCCTGGAGTTCTTCTCGAGTCTCTTTCCCCCGAAAAAAACCTCGGGCTTGATCGAGCAGCTGAAAAAGCTGCAGGACAACCTGGGCGATTTCAACGACTTCTGCGTCCAGGAGGAATATCTGTTGAAGGTCGCCGATGAGCTGGCGGTAACGGACCTGCCCGGGAAAAAAACGCTCGTGGCAATCGGCAGCCTGGTCGGTACCCTGGACAGAAAAAGACAGGCGGCAAAGGGGAAGTTTTCAAAAACATTTCAAGCATTTGCATCACCGGAAAACAGCGCGACGTTCAGGGAGCTTTTCTCCGAAAAAAAGAGGAAATCCGCATCGTGACGACCGAAAGCGCTCAGGTGATCCCGGTGCCTGCCTGAAGCCGAATCGCCGGGAGCAGGAGTTCCGAGGGGAAAAAGAGCCGATCATGAAAAGACTGGTTATACTGTCGGGCCCCTCCTGTGTGGGAAAAACCCCCCTTTTTATCGCACTCTCAACGTTTTACCCACACCTGGCCGGCAGGCTTGTAAAAGTCGTGCCGTACAACAGCCGCGATCCCCGGCCCGGGGAACAGGACGGGGTGGACTACCATTTTCGCCCCCGCGAGGTAATCGAGGATCTCTTTGGAACCCCGGGATATATCTGTGCCGACGTCCGGGGAGACCTCCACGCCGTCGAGATAGAAAGTATCAAAAAAATCCTCTCGCGGGGAAAAGATGCCTTTTTCGAGGGAAACCCGTACGTTGCCGCAGGGCTCATCGCTTCCGAGCAGTTGCAGGCAATTCCCACCCTGAAGGTTTTCCTCTCTCCCCTCTCAAAGGATGAGATCCAGGATCTTAAAAACCCCGCAAACCGGCCGGGCCTGGAGAAAACAGTCACCGACATGATGCGGAGGAAGCTGCTTCGCCGCACCGGAACCCAGAAAACCAGACTGTCACCCGGGGACCGTGAAAACATCGAAACGCGTGCGGGAAGCGCCTTCACCGAGTTGCGGGAGGGCTGGAAGTATGACTTCGTCATCCCCAACCACGACGGGGAAGACAGCGAGCACTGGGACGCCTTTCATCACCCGATCGGCGACGCGCGCAGGGCCCTCGTCGCCTTCGCGGCTCTTTTAACGGGAGGCACTTCGTACCCTGCCGAACGCTGGGAAAAGGATCTCGTGCCGTGACGTGTGGGACTTCCCACGCAAAAACAAACCGTATTTTGTTAATCCTTGACACCGGCAGGAGATGCTTATATCATTGATATTTCTTGTTTTTGCATACATTGGCACCACGCCTTTCCCCGTTGACGGGGAAATAGAGGGAGGCCGTGACCGTGAAGAAGGATGACCTTACCCGGTTGAAATACATCGAAACCTCGCGCATGAAGCTGCTCAACAAACACGGCATCACTACCATAAAACAGCTTTTTGAAATGCCGGAGGAAAAACTGGCCGGGATCAAATCGATCGGGAATCATTACGCAAGGCTGATCAAGAGCTCCGCCGCCGACTATTACCGGGAGAAGCAGGAAATAGTCCTCCCCGAGATCCTCTCAGACGAAGAGAGAAAGGCAGGGGAAATCAGCGAGAACCTCAGGAGGAAGATCAGAAAGCTTCAGAAGACATTGCACCGGGTGAACGAAAATCTAAAGCCGATGGGGAAGAAAAAGTATCTGCCCCTGTACATCGACCTCAAAAAAACGTCGTCCGAGCTTCGCGACAGCCTCGCCCTTCTGGAGAAAAGCCAGGAAAACATCCCCCTGAAAGCGAAAAAAAAGATCATAAAGAGAAGCGACGCTCTTGCACTATTCATGAAAAAAGGAGGGAAAAAGCCCAGGAAGAAAGCGTATAAGAAAATAACGCTGGAAATTCAGTCGTTTTCCAAAGTAGTGCGGAACCTGATCCCTTGAGCCCGGTAAACGCCCCTGCCCCCCGAGCGCGAAAACATCCCCATCCCTGGCCGAATGTGGGATGAAGCCCGGCTGCGATAAAACTATCTGCTCGCCGGTGGCATCTAAGCGGTTGTTTCATATCGGGAGTTTTGAAGTTGGCATTTCCGCCGGAGGGGCCGAAGCTTCAACCACCTGCTTGTTATGAAGAAAATACTCGTTCTGGGCGACATTCACGCAAACTACCCGGCACTCAGGGCTGTGGAAAAATACGTGCGGCCGGGAAAGTTTCACGGGATCGTCAACACCGGCGACTTTACGGTTTTCAGCACGTTCCCCAATGAAACAATCCAGTGGTTTCGTCAGAGGAAACAATCCGTCTCCATACTGGGGAACACGGACGACCGAGTCCTGAAAATCCTGGCGGGAAAAAAACTGGAAAAACCGAGAAAGGAAGAAAAACGGGTCATGTATTTCTGGACCTGCGAAAACCTGCATGCGGGGAACATTCGCTACTTAAAATCCCTTCCGAAAAGGCAGGATTTTACCGTGGACGGTATCCGAATCGGCCTGTTCCACGGAACCGCAGACGATGAGGAAGAACTCCTGTTTCCCCGTGCCTCCGAAAGACGGTTCCGCGACCTTGCGAAGGGTTCACCCTACCGGGTCCACATCATGGGTCATTCGCACGTGCCATATTACCGATGCATCGATGGTGTTCACTTCTTAAACCCGGGCAGTGTGGGACGGATGTTCGACGGCGACCCCCGGGCATCCTTTGCCATCCTTACGGTCTCATCGCGTAAAATAGAGGCCTACCACTTCCGCATTCCCTACCCGGTCGAAGAGGTGATCGAGGGCCTGAGAAAAAACCGGCTCCCCGATATTTACGAAAAAATGTATCGAAAGGGAAAGAAGTTGAATTAAAAAGAAAAATTGGAGTGGCTATGAAAAAGACGAAGAGAAAAAACGCAAGGAAGAAAGAACGGGAAAAGGAACCGAATCCCAAGGTAGTGCAGATAAAAGACGCGCCAAAGTTAGCACAGGTGAAAACCAAGCCTGAAGATCTGCACAGCCAGAAGGAGAAGAAAAGGGACGCCGACAAGAGGGCAAGCGGCAGGGCGAAGCCGATCAGGGAGGTGGTGGAAAAAATCCAGCCGAAAGTAAGACCCGCAGACAGCGAAAAGCTGATACGGAAGATTCAGAAACAGCTCAAAAAGAAGGACAAGGAAGAGATCATCGAGGGGGCTTTGAAAACGTTCTATGAAGCGGAGGAGCTGAAACCCTACCAGGTGGAACTCCTCAAGCTGCAGCGGCACATGGAGAACACGAACAAGAAAATGGTCGTCCTTTTCGACGGACGGGACGCCTCGGGCAAGGGGGGGACGATTCGGCGGATCACCCGATATCTGAACGAGAAGAGATACCGCACCGTCGCTCTGGGGAAACCGAGCGAGCAGCAGAAGACGGAACTCCACATAAAGCGCTATATAGAGCACTTCCCCCGCGCGGGAGAGATCGTTCTCTTCGACAGGAGCTGGTACAACCGGGCTCTCGTCGAGCCGGTCATGGGATTCTGCACCGAGGATCAGTACAAACGGTTCATGAAAAAGGTCGTCACCTACGAACACAATTTTCTCGATGATGCCGGCAGAACCATACTGATCAAACTCTATTTTTCCGTGAGCAAGAGAGAGCAGAAGAGGCGGTTCGACAGGAGAAAGAACGATCCCCTGCGCCAGTGGAAGCTCTCCGAGGTGGACCTGCAGGCCCAGGAGCTGTGGGATAACTTTACGGAAAAAAAATTCCAGCTGCTGAAGCGGACCCATACGGAAAAGTCCCCCTGGTGGGTCATCCGTTCCGACAACAAGCACCTGGCCAGGCGGGAAACCATGAAGCTGATCCTCAGTATCGTTCCCTACAAGGGCAGAAGCCGGGACCTCGATCTGAATCCGGACCCGCACGTCGTCATCCCGGGTGACAAAGAGCTGCGCAGGATGAAGAAACAGCGGAGGAAACATGGCCGGTTCGTCGAGTGACCTCCCGGTTCCCAGGAGACGTGCAGGCAGGCGAATAAAATGGCGGATAAAGTAAAGGAGCCCCCGATGGCGAAGGAAAAACCCGAAAAAAGAAAGAAAAAAGGAAACAAGAGGGAGAAGAAAAAGGAAAAGAAAAACAAGACAGAGCTATCCGAACACACGGCCTATGAGAACATGAACAAGAAAAAATCGAAAAAACGAAAGGCCGTGTACGTGAGCAAATCCACCCTCGAATACGAAGAGGAACTGCACCGGCTGCAAATAGAGCTCTTGAAATGGCAGAAGTATGTCATCGCCCACGAACAGCGCGTCCTGATGCTATTCGAGGGCCGCGATGCCGCCGGCAAGGGCGGGACCATAAAAAGGATCGTCGAACACATGAATCCACGGGGTGCCCGGGTCGTTGCCCTCTTAAAGCCCAGTGACCGTGAGCGAACGCAATGGTATTTCCAGCGATACTTTCAGCACCTCCCCTCGGGCGGAGAGATCGTGCTCTTCGACCGGAGCTGGTACAATCGCGCCATGGTGGAGCCAACCATGGGGTTCTGCACCGACGAGGAGCATAAACGTTTTTTGAAGGACGTGCCGATGATCGAAGAAATACTGGTGAAGAACGGGATCACCCTCTTTAAGTTTTTTTTCTCCGTATCCAAGCAGGAACAGATGCGCCGTTTCAAATCGAGAATGATAGACCCGCTGAAGCACTTCAAGATATCTCCCGTCGACATGGCTGCACAGGAAAAGTGGGACGACTATACGATACGGAAATTCCAGATGCTCAATGAAACGAACAGGACGATCTCACCCTGGACGATCATCCGTTCCGACAGCAAGAAGAAAGCACGGCTCAACTGCATCAAGTACATCCTCTCCAATGTGGTTTACGACGAAAAGATCCCCGCAGAGGAGCTCCAGGTAGACCCTGAGACCGTGGTGTCGGGCATCGAGGAGATCAAATACATGGAAGATCACCTGATGACGGGCATGGAGCTTCCGGGGTGAGAGTTGACAGGGGTGCTCGCCTTCTCATCGTCCGGCGCCAGTGGCAATTCTATCTGAAACTACCCTGATCGGGATCGTTGCTCGATGTTCATGCACAGCAGGGGGGTTTTCTGAACGGCTCGTCCCGGAAAAAATTTTCAGCAAAATTACAATTTTTGGATATTATTTTCCGCATTGATATGATATATTTTATCCTGCCCGTTAGCTCCATATCTCTTACCTTCGTGAGCCACCCCGGGGGGGAGGGGCAAAAAAATTACCGCATTTCACCCGTCTTTTCATTAGCGTGCTCTGTGTAGGGCGTTCACGCTGCATTGAACAATTTTTCAGCATTTTAGTCCGGCGACAAAAGGAGCGAGAGCTGTTTTACGCGGAGGCTTTTCATGATCAGGACGGAGAGTCGACTTCACTTTCCCCGCACTCAACGGAAATACCGGGTCAAAAAAGAGTGGTTGCAGTTCACCGATGAGCTCTTCGTGTGCTGCTACGACAACGGTTCGGTGATGAAGGGAGGAGCTGACCGGGTAACCGGTCATATACACGGAGACGTTCCATCCCCTTATCGGCCGAACGCACTCCGGGGAGGAAAAGGGTTCCGCTGCACAAAAAGCAAACGCCAATACTGCATGGATTGCGCAGCTGATTGCACGAAGGTTCCATGAAAAAGGGCTGCCGCTCTGAAGGGCCAGCTTTTTCGGCGGCGGGTTTTCCGGTCCCGCACCTGTTCGAACGTTCACGGGAAAATCGAAGCACGAGGGGGGAAACCGATCAGCCCCTCTGGGCGAAGGTGAGGATATAACCGCTGTTGTCCCGGATGATGAACTCCTTCATTCCGTAAAATGTGGTCTCCATATCGCGGACAATGTCTACCCGGCCCTTTATCAACCCGTAGAGGGCATCGACATCCTCCACCTCGATAAACAGGGTCAACGACCCGCCGACCTGCTCGTGGGCAAAGTCGAAGTTTTCCTGGACGAGACTCCTCCTGGTCTGAAACATGATGTCCACGCCCCCCCTTCGCACCAGCGCCCAGTCGAGGGGGACCCCTGAGTCCCTTATCCTCACCACGTCCCCTCCCGCCTCGGGAGCCCCCAGGACGAAGGCAAAACCCAGGACATCGCAGTAAAAATCGACGGCACCGTTCACGTCTTCTACCATCAGGTTCGGGGACAGTTTCTTGAAGGTCTCCTTCATCTTCAACTTACCCGCACCGGGGTTGGGCAATGCAGAAGCGCCGAATCAAGCCCGGCGGCCCCTTTTTCATATGGCCCGAAGAGCCTGGTCCAGGTCCTCCAGGATGTCCTCGACGGCTTCGATCCCCACGGATACCCGCACCATGTCAGGGGTGATGCCGTTGTCCCGCCTCGATTCCTCGGTAAACCTGATGTATTGCGATGACCAGGGGTGGATGACCAGGGTCTTGCAGTCGCCCAGGTTCGCCAGGTGGTACGCGAGCCTGACGTTCCGGATATAGTCGAAACAGGCTTTCTCGTCTTCCAGGCCGAAGGTCAAGAGCCCCCCGTACCCCTTCCCGTTGAACTGGGCCTTCGCCGTCTCATGGGAGGGGCTGTCCTCCAGACCGGGGAAGTTGACCCACTTCACCTTGGGGTGTTGCGCCAGGAACCTGGCCACCTCGACAGTGTTTTTCATGTGCCGTTCCATCCGGAGCGCCAGGGTGTCCAGGCCGATCAGGGTGAGGTAGGACTGGAAGGGAGACTGGGTGGTCCCGAAGTTGATATGGATCTCCCGCCACACCCTGTCGATGAATGCCCGTTTTCCCGCGATATCCTTATAGAGCTTGAAATCGGTGTACTTGTCGTCGGGCCAGTCGAATCTCCCCGAGTCGATCACCACGCCCCCTACCGCCGATCCGTGGCCGTTCAGGTACTTGGTGGTGGAGTAGACCAGGATATCGGCCCCGTGCTCGAGGGGCAGGAACAGATAGGGGGTAGCCAGCGTGTTGTCCACGATCAGGGGCGCCCGGTTCTCGTGGGCGAGGTCTGCAAGCTCCCGGATATTCGGCACGTCCATCTTGGGGTTACCGATCGTCTCCACGAAGAGGAGCTTGGTCTTCGGCGTAACGGCCGCCTTCCAGGCGGAAAGGTCGGCGCTCTCGACCAGCTTCACGTCGATTCCCAGCTTCCTGAGAACGTTGTTGTAGAGCAGAAAGGTGGACATGAACAGGGAGTTTCCCGACACGATCTCGTCACCCGAGCGGCATATGGAGAGCACGGCGTTGTTTATCGCCGCCATGCCCGATCCGGTGACAACAGCCTCCATGCCGCCGGTCAGCATGGCGAGCCGTTTTTCCAGGACCTCGTTGGTGGGGTTTCGCAGGCGCTGGTAGATGAACCCTTTTTGCTTCCCCGCAAATACATCGGAGAGTTCCTCGGCGGTGTCAAACCGGTGCGATGCCGTCTGGTAGATGGGAGCCAGAGTAGCGCTCTTCCACTCCCCCGGCGCCTGGGCCCCGTGGATAACCTGGGTATCGAACTTCCACTTCTTCTCACTCATATCCCCTTCCCTCCTTGTAAAAAGAGATCCCCCTGCAGCCGGAACGTTTTCCGGCATCCGGTCACATACGTCATTGGCTCTCTTCAGGACGTATGGCTACAGTGTATCAAATTGTACTGTTTGTGCCGAAAAATTAGAAGAAGTTTTCGTGCGCGGGGGGCGGGGATTCATCCCGTTGCTCATACCCTGAGCCGGCGCTTACCGGAGAGGGCCTCGCTCCCTTTCCGTCACCCCCCCCTTCCAGACCGCCCTCTTTTTTCCGTGCACCCTCGTTGCCGTCCGCCATATCGCTCAGCCACCACCTGCTGCCTGCGTCTATCCCGACAACCACGACGAGAAAAGCGATCATCTCGCCCATCAGCACGATCGTGATTCCCAGCGACTCAAGGATGGATTCCATATGAAGGGCCGCAACGAAGAGGGCGAAGGAGAGCACACCCATACCAAGGCTGAACAAATAGCCTTTCCCGACGAGCCCCCTGGCGATTTTCCCCGATCTCTTCCCTGCCTGCGCCACAGTT
>WVXK01000057.1:65374-93001 GCA_011773515.1 Deltaproteobacteria bacterium | reverse complement strand
ACGATTGGCTCTGGTAACACAGCGGGTACCGCCAGAGAGGGCGGGTTTGGGGCATTTACCTCGATTCGCGCCCGAAACCCCGCTGCCCGCCGCATCCTCTCCGGTCCGGGCGTATTCGCCTGCCGGGGCACCACTCCTGCGATGCCCTGTGAATGTTGAGGCTGATGCATGCGGGACACGCCATGGGCCTCCCTGAACCGTAGGGTACTTCGAAAACGTGCCCGCAGTCGTAGCAGGAAAATTTCGTCATCACTGCCATGGTCAGCTCACCCCCTTTCGATACCAATCCTCACGGGCCCTCGCTGATCGACCTGCCCGTTTGGATCTTTCGCGGATCAGGCAGCCCTGTCGAGATCATCCCTGCCTGACTTCGCCTCCTCACGATACGAGGGGGGAAAGTGGGCCCATACCGCCTCTCTGATCCTTTTTTTCTCCTCCTCGTATTCCTCGGCGAGGAGGATCGCGCTCGCGGCAACGAGAAAAAGGAGCAGTCCCCCGAACCAGGAGATCCACGACCCTGTCACAACGAGCATACCTTCCATCCCCTGCCTCCATTCGATACAAATTGAGAATCGCTCGATGGAGGTTTCTCTTCTCTTCCCGTACCGGAAAAAGCCACTCTCTCCACCTGTTACTGTAGAACAGTTCAACGGCCCGTTCTGTGAAAGACCTCACAAAAGACGGAGGTTTCCCCATCATTGAATCCCGATGAGAAGGCGGCCCCCGTGTTTGGAGAGGACAGGACAACCGCAACCGTGCTAATGTTAAATTAACGCACCGCCTTGCCGGAGTGACCGCCAAAGGGAACCGATTCCAGGGGCTTGCCGGGGGAAGATCGTGAAGAGTTCTTTGCGCAAGACGACCGAAGGCATCCTGTACACCGACCTGTACCAGCTCACCATGGCCCAGCTGTACTACCGGATGGGGATACACGAAAGACAGGCCAAGTTCGACCACTTTTTCCGTTCCTACCCGAACTACGGGTCTCACATGGCGGGATACTGCATCAATGCCGGCCTCGGATGGCTTCTGGACTGGATGGCGGAAGCACGGTTCGGCGAGAGGGAGATCGAGTTTTTGTCACAACAGAGAGGGAGGGCGGGCAGGAGGATTTTCGCGGACGACTTCCTCGGCTGGATGAAAAAGAGAGGCAACTTCGACGGGATCACGATTCGGGCCATCCCCGAAGGACGGGTCGTCCACCCCAACGTCCCCCTGACCGTCGTCGAGGGCCCCCTCGTCATGGCCCAGATACTCGAGTCACCGCTCCTTAACCAGCTGAACTACCAGATCCTCGTCGCCACGAAGGCGGCACGGATCCACGAGGCTTCCCTGGGACAGACGACGATCGAGTTCGGTCTGCGGCGGGGGCAGGATCGGGGGGCGATAGCGGGGGCGCGCGCCGCGCTCATCGGGGGAGCGGATTACACCTCCAACACGGGAATATCCTGCGTCCTCGGCTACCCGCCGAAGGGCACCCATGCACACAGCATGGTCCAGGCCTTCATGGCCCAGGGAGACAGCGAGCTCGATGCTTTCCGGGCCTACGCCGAGGTATACCCCGACGACTGTCTCCTCCTCGTCGATACGGTGAATACACTTAAAAGCGGGATCCCGAACGCGATCACCGTCTTCGAGGAGCTGAGGCGGAAAGGCCACGAGCCCTTGGGTATCCGTCTCGACTCGGGTGACCTGGCATACCTGAGTATCCAGGCGGCAAAAATGCTCAGCGACGCGGGATTTCCCGAAACCTCCATCGTTCTGTCGAACCAGCTCGACGAGCTCGTAATCTGGCAGATCATCAGCCAGATCACCCAGGAAGCGTCCAAATATGGCGTGGACGTGGACCACATGGTCGGCAGGCTCGTCTTCGGGGTCGGTACCCGCCTGATATCGTCAGAGGGGGAGCCAGCCCTGGACGGGGTCTACAAGCTCGTGGCCCTGAAAAACGGGGGCGAGTGGACACCGGCCATCAAAATTTCCGAGTCCATCAGGAAAATACTGAATCCCGGGATGAAACGCACCTGGCGCATATACGACACCAGGGGAAAGGCAAACGCAGACCTCATCGCAACGGCCGAAGAAAACCCGGATGGGATGGAAAAAATCCTCCTCCACCACCCGACGGAGGCGAAAACCTTCAGGATCCTCGAGATGAAGGATATCAGCGGGATGGAACCCCTCCTGGTGGATGTCATGGCGGAAGGGAAAGTCGTTCGCCACATGCCGTCGATCGAAGAGATGCGCACCCTGCGCCGCAGTGACATGGAGAGGCTCGACCCGGGCGTCAAGCGCCTCGTGAACCCCCACATTTACCACGTGTCCCTCACGGAACGGCTCTGGGACCTGAAACAGGAGATGGTCCAGACCGTGAAAAAGAACATCCGGAAAAACAGTGCCCGATGAAACGACCGCCTTTGGCTGCACGAGAAAGCCTCCCGATCCTTTTTTGCTCTTTGATCCGGGGCGCTTCCGCTTTCCAAGCCCACAAAGCCCGCCCGGATTATTCCCCGTGATTTTTCGTGCTATAGTGAACGTATCTTTTTTTTCAAAATGCTCGTCGGTTATTCGGCCGGTTTTGCCGCCTTCGCGGGAGCCACCATCGCCGAGGCAAACATGTGGAGGACCGCTTTTGCGTCCTTTAAGTTCGCCAAGTTCCTCTACCTGGGCCCCTTTCTCTTCGGCTACGTGCCAGGATTTACCCTCCAGGGAGACGCCTTCGATATCGTCATGGTCTTCGTTCTCGTCATCATAGGAACGTACCTCTACTCCTACCTGATGAGCTTTCACTGGTTCTCCCTTCTGAGGGGAGATTTCAAGGGGACGCAGGAGGCGAAGTAGACGCCCCTTCCCCGACGCCGGGGAGCATCATAGCCGGAAGGTTTCCTTCTCCATGGAGGGGATGGGGAGAAAGACCTGCCCTCCCCTACAACGGCTCACCAGTCCTCCTTGAAGGGGAGGATGATATCGTAAAACTGCTCGTAATCGGCCGGGTTGTGCCCCTTCTCTCCCCGTTTATGGAGGAAGTCGTTGACGGCGTGATGCACGAATGAAAGCGCCCTGTCCATGTACTTAACGGCTTCAAAGGGGTCAACTTTTACATTGGCGTATTCCAGGGATTCAAGAGCCTTCCTGATATTTGCCCTTGCCTGCTCGACGTCGATGCTGTCGGAAACTTCATTCACCTTGAATATCAGCCGCTCGATCTTTCTCTTGGCCCTCCGCACCTCGTATGGCGTTGCCGACATCTTTCTCCACTTCCCAAAGTATATCTTGTCGTGGAGCGAGCACAGCTCAGGGTAGGAGATATTTTTATACGGGCATTCAGAGGGGGGCTTGAAACAGGAGTCCCTGTCTTCGATCATCGGTGCATTACATACGGGGCATCGGGCAGGTTTCCCCATCATAACCATACCCTCCCGGTTGAAAATTGTTTTTTATCGTATAATACAATTTTTTCATCATATTGGTTACATTACAAGCTTAAAATTGATGCGAGCCACAGTATTTTCCAAACGGTATTTCTTTTTATTTTTGGTCATTTGCACGCTTTTTCCCTTCAAGTCCCCCATTACCGGACACTTCATGTCTCTTAAAAATAATGACTTCAAATAGCGAAATTCCTGATCAAAAATCCATTTTTCCTTGACAAACAACGAGAAAACAGATAAATTGGATTTATAATATATTAGAATAATTTTGTTTTATTAGATAAAACTTTTTAGCTGTCAAAACCTTTTACCTGCTAAAACGGTGTTATGATTTTCGGGCAACGATCCCGAAAAAATCGCTTTACGGAGGGGGTGATACATGAAATTACCCGAAGAGAGCTGTCTATGAAGGAAGATAGGCAAGGGAACTTAACTCAGTCAATCAAGGGAGGTTGATTATGGCCAAAGAAAAGAAGGATGTTGAGATCAAGTCTCGCGCGGACACCCTCGAAATGATGTCTCCCGACGTCCGCCCCTGGCCGGTAACACCACCTCCTTCCCCGGAAGAGGTAATGGAAAACGTCTACGCCAAGAGGAAAGCAGAAGAGTTCGGCAAGTGGTGCGAGGACAACCTCCGGATGGAGTACAACTTTGCCAAACCCGAAGCCCTGCAGGGACTGGTCGTCCTGGAAGTGGGCCTCTGGAGGTTGAGCCACATGTTTGCAGCATCCCTCCTTTCCGAACTCGGAGCGGAGACGATCAAGATCGAGCCTCCCGAGGGGGACCCCCTCAGGAAACTGACGCCCTTTGGAAGGGAAGAGTACATGCTCCGTGACCCTGAGACGGGTGAGCCCTCCGGGCTCGAGTTCATCTCCGAGATGAGGAACAAGCACTCGGTGACCCTCAACTTTGAAACCGAGGAGGGCAGGAAGCTCTACAAGGGGCTCGTGGCGAACGCGGACATCGTTATCGAAGGGTATCCCCCCGGCTTCACGGATGAGCTCGGCATCGGATACCGGCAGCTCAAAGAGATCAACCCCAAGCTCATCTACTGCTGGACAGGCGAGGTGGGACAGTGGGGGCCGATGAAAGACAAGGTATCAAAGTTCGGCCAGTGGATGCTCGACCCCTTCGGCCTCGTGGCCGATTCCTGGGTCCACAATACCGGCTATCCCCCGGACCTCCTGCCGAGGGGCAAGGGAGGCGACCCCACGAGATCGGGAGTGTGGCTTGCCGACTACGTGTGCGGCGAGCAGGCGGCAGTAAACATCCTTGCAGCCCTCTACTGGAGGGAGGAGTTCAGCGGAGAGGGTCAGTTCATCGAGACGACCTCCGCCGAAGCGATGATGGATATCCTCGACTTCGACATAACCTGGTACGGATTCAACGAGAGCATAAAGTCGAGGACAGGATCCTGGGACCCCAACTTGAACCAGTACGCCTGGAACCCCTGCAAAGACGGCTACATGATGATCGGCGGACAGTCCGACCGCCTCTGGTACCGGATAGGGATGTGCATAGAGAGAGACCTTCCCCAGTTCGGGAGACTCATCGGCGAGGACCCCCGCCTGAAGGAGATGGGCGCCAGAAACGCCCTGGAGGCTCTCACAAAAACCTACACGGTCACCTCCATGTGGCTGAGAAACATCAACAGGATCGAGGCGGAAGAGAAACTCATGGAGTACGATATCGCCGCCGGTCCCCTCCTCTATCTCGATGAGGTCGCTGAGTTCCCCCACTTCAAGTATCGCCCCTGGGTGCACACGATCGAGGACGAGCACTACGGGACCCTCATGTACGCATACCCGCCGCAGGGTTTCCAGATGCAGACACCGGCAAGGGTGAAGTGGCTGGGAAGGCCCCTGGGAAAGGACAACGGGGAGATATTCCGGAAGTACTTCGGCATAGGGCCCTTGACGCTTAGAAAACTCAAAGAGAAGGGGGTAGTGTGATGGAAAAAGTGAAAACAGAGTTGAGATTGGAGGATCTTCCCGGCCCCAAGAGCAGGGAGGAGCTTGAGGCAGAAAAGGCTCCCTTCGGAGAGTACTGCAAGGGAATCTTCGATGTGGGCAACGAGTTCGTAAAGCCCGCGGCGCTCAAAGGCGTCAGGTGGCTGAGCTGCACCATGTATATCTTCACGCCCCATGCCGTCGCCAACCTCGCAGAGCTCGGGGCCGAGGTGATCAAGATAGAGATGCCCAGGATGGGAGACCCCATGCGCCACACCTCTCCTTTCAACGAGGCCTACGTGTTCCCCCTCCACGACTCGAGGCCAAGGACGGGAATGGGCCTCGGGTGTGCAAACGCCAACGTCAACAAGTACACCATATCCCTTGACTACCACCTCGACGAGATGAAGGAGGCCTTCTACCGGCTCGTCAAGATATCCGACGGGCTCACCGAGTGCTACCGCCCTGGCACCTTCGACCGGTGGAAACAGAGCTACCGGTATCTCCAGGAGATAAATCCCCGGTTCATCTACGTGTGGGGTGGCGGTTTCGGCTACGGCCCGAAGGTGTTCGGGGGATCTTACGACATACTGGGGCAATCACATGCGGGTCTCGCCAGCATCACCGGCTTCCACGAGGACTTCGGCGGACACACGACCAAGGCCACCAACTGGTGCATAGACTGGTATTCGGGGACCCAGATCACCGTCGCCGTCCTCGCGGCCCTTCACTGGAGGAGGAAGACGGGGCTCGGCACGATGATCGAGTTCTCCCAGGTGCAGGCAGCGACCAGGTGCTGCGGATACGGGGTTCCCCTCTACGGCAGGTTCGGCATCGTCCGCCAGCGGTGGGGAAACTGGGACACCCAGCTCTGCGTCCACGGCATCATCATATGCGGCAAATCCGATTACCCCGACGCGAAAAACCCCCAGCTCGCCGACGAGGCAAGGTACGTGATGATCAGCGCGTTCCAGGACGAGGACTTCAAGGAGCTGTGCAGGGTGATCAAGCGCAACGACCTCTTCGAGAAGTACAAGACACACAAGGACAGGGTAGAAGCCGAACCTCAGGTGGAAATATACGACGAGCTGGAGAAGTGGGCAGCCGACAAGAGCAGATCGGAAGTCGTCAAAATTCTCGAGGAGGCAGGGCTCCTTGCCATGCCCATCTTGAACGACGAGGAGGTCTACAAATCCGACCACTATCACGAGAGAGGCACGGTCCGGTGGCTGGATGACCCCCTCTACGGAGACCTGGTGACGCACAGCACATATAGTACCGGCCTGATGTCCAAGACCCCGAGAAGGAAGCTGTGGGAGATGAGGCCGGTCGGCGCCGACAACACCAAGATCTATCACGAGCTGCTGGGATACCCCATGAGCACCGTGAACGAGTGGTACGAAAAGGGCTACGTGTAAAACGTAACCGGGAGGAATAGATATGTGTGACATTATATGGTGCAAGAAGTGCGAGACAGTCAATTACCTGGATCCCTATAACTTCTGGAACTGGGAAGGCAAGATCAACTGCGCCGGATGCAAATCGGTGTTCTACATCCACATGATCCAGGGTCACATGTTCAAAGGGCCCGATGAAAAGCCTGGAGAGAAACCCGATATTGCTCCCCTTTACGCCGATAAGCCACTCGAGGGCTACGAACGTTTCCTGCCGGGCGAAGAGGGCAGGACCCGGCCTTTCAGGTGCCTGCCAAGGGAGATCTACCTCGGAAGGGCAGACCAGAGAAGGTTCAGCGTAAGGGGCAAGCCCCTCAGGGGATGGTCACCACAGCCCCCGTCGACGGGCAAGTTCGGCTCATGTGGTTTCTACTGGGACATAGAAAAACAGTCACCGGAGCTATGGGAAGAGTACCAGGAAAAGCTGAAGCGCGGGGAAGTAAGGGAGTGGTGAATAAGGCAAAGGAGGTAGAAACGCTATGGCGGAGAAAGGGTTATCACCGAAAGAGTTTTTAGATACCATCCTCGTGCCGGAAAAGGAATCGGACCACATATGCTGGAAGTGCGACTTCTTCAAGCCAGTTCTCAAGGGCTCCGGCTTCCCTCCGGCGGATATCATCGGTTGGTGCAAAAAAATCCACTGGCCCCACTACTGGTGCGTTCCCGAGGACCAGGTAATCAAGAAATGCTACGCCTATGTCAAAAAGTAAAGCGCTGGAGGATGAAAAAAAAATAATTCTCTCGTGGAAGGAAAGCTACCTCAGGATGGCCAGAGAGTCGGGGGGGGGTGAATGGCTGGTGAAAGATTTCGAGAGCGATGTAGATGAATACGCCTTCCCCTACGTCACGAGGTTGTACCAGAGCAAGATCATCAGCGAGGAGGAAATGAAAGAATTCTTGGATTTCTGCCAGACCCAGATCATGGAACTGAGACACCTGGCAGGAGAGGAGGACAAAGATGCCTGAGATATGCCGCGTTGGAGTATGTGGGTTCGATCCCATGCTCGTCCGGGGATACGTAAAAACAGGCTACCGTGCCCTCTGGTGGTATATTCCCGATGGGTTATACGAGGATTTCAACGTTTCGCCGGGCGACGCAGTGAAAGGAACACTACTCGCCGTCTACAACTACAACGGCGAGAAGACAGCGGAGCCAAAGGAACCGTTCAGCTGGGTCACGGCCAAGGAATCAGGCCTGGCGGTGGTGCTGCCGGGAGAGGTAATCACGAAGTTCGAGCTGACAGAGTTCCACTTCATCGAGCTGGTCATCGAGAAGGTCGCGAAAATGGAGAACGGAAACGAGATCGAGATCCATGAGGTGTACCCGGGTGAGGAAAAGAAGCGGAAATTCTGGCCGGAGAAGGCGATGAAGCTCGAATTTCACCTCGATTACATGGCTCCATGATACGCGTGCCCTCTCCCCCCGGGGAAAGGAGCGGCATTCCTTTTTCACGATATGCCATTCTACCCCTCCAGATTAGAGTGGCTTGAAAAAGGATAACCCGCAACACGACGACGGGGGGAGAGGGCTTATTCGCACCCTACCCTTCCGGGAGGAGAGGGCAAAAAAGAACTTTTTGGGGGATAAAATATGGAAAGCAGCAAAAGCGGCAATGAGAGCTGGAAGAGCCTTTCGACGTTTTTCAAAAAAACCGACCCCTTTTTCGATAAAACCCTCTTCCTGGAAGGGTACGATATCTCTTCCAACGTGTACGCCATAACGGGGGACTATGTAACGATCATCGACCCCGGAAACGACTATACCGTGTTCCTCGATCTCTTCAGCTCCGGCTTCAAACCCTCCGACATCAGGAAGGTCGTTCTCACCCATGCGCACTACGAGCATGTGATGGGGCTCTTCGAGCTCATGAGGTATCCCGGCCTGGCCGAAAACGGCGGCATAGAGGTCATATGTCACGAGTCCTGCCCCGCGGGACTCAGGGAAGCCCTCGGCAGTCTCGGCCCCTTCCATTCTGCAACCGGTGTGGGAGGGGGGGAAACGTTGAACCTGAGCGGGTTCAAACTCGACGTGATCCATGCTCCCGGACACACGATGGACAGCATCTGCCTCTACCACCCCGCGTCCCGGACCCTTTTCACCGGCGACGCGGTGCTGCCCTACGCGGTGGCATCACCCGACCCTGCTGCAGGGGGAAGGATCGAGTACCAGCTCTTCTCGCTCAGAAGCATATCCGGGATGGAGATCGACAATCTGCTGCCCGGCCACGGGGCCCCCGTCGAATCGGAGGCAAAAAAAGTGCTCCTCGGTACGTACACGGGGATAATACGGAAAATGATCGGCCTGGAGACCGCCTGGCTCGAGGGCGCAGCAAAGCTCGCCCAGAAGGGTTACCTCGTCGAGGCCATGTTCTGCTGCGATAAGGAGCTGGAGGCAAACGAGAACAATCTCATGGCCCTCGAACTGAAGGCGTCCTGCCTGAATGACCTGGGAAGATTTCATGAGGCCACCGGCGCATTTGAGAGGCTCCTCGAGTACCGGCCCGGCTCCACGTTTGCCCTGATCGGGAAGGGGTACGCCTTCATGGGGCTTGGACGTTATGAAGAGAGCCTCGCCTGTTTCGACCGGGCCCTGAAAAAAGACCCCGACAGCAGGGAAGCGCTGATGTACCGGGGAATGGCCCTGTATCTCTCCGGAAGGATCGACGAGGCGATGGAAGTTGCCAACTTCCAGGAAGAGTTCGTCGCAAGATTCAAGGACTGGGTCAGGGAACGGGATCGATCTCCCGGGTAACACCCCCCGATATCCGGCTTTTCCCGCGTTTCACCCCCCCAAAAAAGAGCGCAATTTTAGAAAACACGGTCATGGAGCATCCGGGGGTCCAATTGTGCGCAGAGCAGAACCGAAAAAAAAGGGGAAAAAATCATATCCAAAGAACCGGGAACGGGGGACAATGGAAAGGAAACGAAAAGAAGGGGAGTTTTCCTGGAGACCCGGGCATGCACATGATCTTTGCCGCCGACCTTCACGTATCGAGGGGGCACCTGACGTCCCTGCTTAACACAGCAAAGAAAGAGGGGGTGGCGCGCATCGTCATCGGCGGTGACCTGGTGCCACGGAGCCAGCGAGGCGGCACCGTTAAGGAGAAAATAGGCTACCAGAGGGCCTATATCGAGGGCGAGCTCATCCCGGAGGTTATGAAATTCAAGCAAAAAAACGCGGGCGTTCGCATATACCTCGACATGGGAAACGACGACTTTGCCGCCAACAGGGACCTCCTTGTAGAGCGGGATGGAGAGCTGTTTCACCTGCTCCACAATGCAAAGCACGGCCTCACCGGGGAGGTGGACATCATCGGGTACATGTGCGTCCCCCCCACCCCCTTTTCCCTGAAGGACTGGGAGAAGCCCGACACGCACGAAGCGCCGGTAACCTCAGATTTCTATGAATTATCAGGAGTTTTCACGTCCGGGACACTCCGCCTGGGCGACCTCGACCTGTCCTCGCAGGACACGATCGAGAGGGACATGGATGCCCTGTCCGGGATGGTAGACAGGCCCTTCATCTTCGTCTCCCACAGCCCGCCTCACGGCTCCGATCTGGACCTCCTCGCCGATGGAGAGAGCCACGTGGGAAGCCGGGCAATCAGGCAGTTTATCGAGCGATGGGCCGAGGAAGGAGCGCTCATTGCCAGCTTTCACGGCCACATACACGAGTCTGCGGAAGTATCGGGAAAAGCCCTCTGGATGGCCGGGAGGGTGCCCTGCCACAACCCTGGCCAGTCATTCGGCGCATTGAAGTACGTGACCTTCGCGCTGCCGTAATCGGGAACATCTTCACCTTTCAGGGGAAAAGAGGGCCTGATCCATCTTCCCGTTCAGGGAGTAGGACTTCATCACCGTCTCTTTGATCTTGAAGCCGTTGCCGTAATCGGTCATGCGGAAGGGAAAGGGAACGCCGTCGACGGGTTTGAAATCGGCAAATACGCTCGTGAGGGTAGCCTCGCTGTCGCCGATCGTGAAATACCCGATGACTTTGACGATGCGGTAGGTCTCCGTGTCTATGAACACCTTCATGGGAGGCCCCTCGTCATCTGTAAGCTCGAGGATTCTCACCGCCACACCCCTGAACATCTCCCACCCCGCGTCTTTTATCCTGTACGTTCCCTTCATGAGCCCGTAGGGGAGGTAGAGGTGGTTGAACTGGTAGATCATCCCGAGATAGCGTATCCCGTCCACCCTCTTGAGCGCCCCGTTTTTGGCAGTCCGCCAGCCCCGCTCACCGTTTAGTATCTCGATTTCCGAGGAGCCCTTAAAAAGCGTCTCCACCCGGAGTTTCCTGCCCCGGGCCAGGTACGTTACGGAGGAGCCGCTCTTCCCGGTGACGACCGCCTTGATCTCGCCCTCCCCGTAGACGGAGTGCATATTTTCCAGCTTCTCTCTTCCCCCGTAGGATTCTACGACGCTCGACACAAGATCCTCGACGTCGGAAGAGTATCGATTGCTCTCCCGCGTGATGGCGTCAAGCGGCATCATCAGCATCAGAACCAGGGCGATAGCGGATAACCTTCGCATACGATCCTCTCTGGATAATTGGGCTGTTTGGGTTGCACAATTACTGGGTTACCTCTTCAGATGATCTTGTTCGGGAAAAAGTTTCTCCGCCGCTTCAGGAGGGAAAAGATGCCCGGGGATCGGGAGGCGTCATCGCCCACAGTCGGGCCGGGACGATCGCTCGGGCCGGGTAGGTGCCCTGCCGGAGAAAATGTAGGCGAAGCCGAAATAGAGAGGGGTGATACGCGTGTCCTCGAAGTACACCTGCCCCGGCTCCCAGGGGCGAAAGCCGGCAAGCTCCATCCCCACGCCGAAAGGTTTCGCGAAGGTAAGAAACAGCCTTTTCACCCACGACCGGCTTCTATCGGGCAGTTTCAGGTCGAGAACCACGAAACGCCCCCCCGGGGTAATAGCCAGAGCGGCTTTGCGCATGAGCTCCTCGTACCGGTCTATCGAACGCAGCGAAAAAACCGAAACGACTCCAGCCACCCCCCCGGGAAAGTCGAATTCGGCGGCGTCGCGCTCCACCAGCTCCACATTCGACCACCCACTCTTTTGGACCCTCTCCCCCGCCTTTTCGAGCATATCGCCAGACAGGTCCACCCCGATGATCCTCCCCTCGGGGCCGACTCTCTGCTGCAGGTAGGAGAAGCAGAGCCCCGTCCCGCACCCGATATCGATGACCGTATCCCCCCGGACCAGGTTCAGGTCGCGGACCGCCATCTTCCGGTAGGCCCTGCCCCGAAAACCGACCAGGTAGTAGAGGTGGGCCAGCAGGTCGTAGCGGGCAGCGATCCTTCGATAGAGCTCCCGCACCGGTTCACCCTTTTTCGTCACCGGCCGGCACCGAAAAGGGCCTGCTTCACGTCTGCCCTGCTCGCCTCTCTCAACATTCCCTCCCTTTTCCCTCGCCACCCTGTTCCGGACACCGAGCTGGCGGCACCGGGAGTGCTCGAAATTTTGGCCATCCTCCCGGGGGGATATTTGACGCTGTCCACCCCCGATATATCATACAATAGTATTGCGCTTTCCCCGGTTTCCTGAAAAAGAGAGCGGGGAATGTTTCCCGAAGATTCAAGCGGGTGAGGCCACCTGAGAAAAGGGACAGGAGGGACCGGTGAAACGGGGCTTTATCGGAAAAGCGGTCATTGTCTCCCTTCTTGCGCTCCATTTTTCCCCCCCCTCATGGGCCCTCGACATAACGGGCAGCTGTCACGTCACCTTTCTGGGTACCTCCACCCTCCACGATTTCACCGGGACGGTCAGGAGCCTCCCCTTCCACGTGCACGTCATCGACGGCGGCCCGGGCGGGAAGATCATCCCTGCCGTGACCGTGGATGTCCCGGTGGACGAGATAGTAACGGGGGAAAAAAAGAGGGACAGGCAGATGCGGGAGATGTTCGACAGTAAAACGTTCCCCTTCATCCGGGGCACGGTAACGAACATCGACCCCGACGGGCTCAGGGGCATGATGCAAAAGGACGAAAATGGCGAAGCGCCGGTAGCGCTGACCCTGAGAATCCGCGACATCGAGCTGAGCCTCCCGGCCACGTTCAGCGCCTTCCGCGAATACGGTGAGCAGATCTCCTTTGAGGTGCGCTTCTTTGTTTCCCTCCCGGAATACGCGCTGAAACCGCCGTCACTTCTTTTCGGACTCATCCAGGTGGGCGACAGGGTAGACGTTACGGTTACCTTCGACCTGGAGGTCAAACCCGATGAGCTGTTCACCACGAACAAGACCTTTCAGGAGGGACAAAGCGATGCCGGTGTGGCTGCACCACATTGAGACGATCGTCCCCGAGACGGTGTACACCCAGGAGTATGCCGCGGAGAGAATGCAGCTTTTCTTCGAGGACGCAAGGACCCGCCGACTGATACGGGCCATTTACAGGAAGTCGGGTATAGAAAAGCGCCACAGCGTCGTTACAAATTTCGTCGATGGCGGGCCGGGGAGCTTTTTCGAAGCAGGGTCGGGGGGAAAAACGATCGAGCCAACCACCGGCCGGAGAAACGAGATCTTTGCCCGTGAGTCCCAGACCCTGTCCGTCGAGCTGGCGCGCGCCGCTATCGCCAATTGTCCCGGCACCGGGCCGGAAAAGATAACCCACGTGGTGACCGTCTCCTGCACCGGCTTCCACAACCCGGGGCTCGATTATCACATCGTCAGCGCCCTCGGGCTCCGCTCATCGACCCAACGGTATCACCTGGGTTTCATGGGGTGCTATGCCGCGATAACGGGCCTTCGGATGGCGGCCCAATTCTGCATCGCAGACCCCGAAGCCATGGTCCTGGTCGTGTGCCTCGAGCTCTGCACCCTCCACCTCCAGCTGAACGGTTCGGAAGATTCCCTCATGGCAAACTCTCTCTTCGGCGACGGGGCGGCCGCTGCCGTGGTTGGCGCCCGGCCCCCCGGGGGAGGCCGTCACGTTTACGAGGTAGGCGACTTCATGTCCGCCCTTGTACCGGACGGCAGGGCGGAGATGGCCTGGACCATAGGAAACCGGGGGTTCGACATGACCCTCTCAAGCTACGTTCCCAAAATCATCGGGAAAAATATTCTGCCCCTCGTTACCTCCTCTCTGGCAAGGCACAACCTGAAAACGGGGGACGTAACCACCTGGGCCGTCCATCCGGGGGGCAAAGCCATCATCGACAGAGTAGCGGAGAGCCTCTCCCTGAGCCCCCATCAGGTGAGGGCTTCCCGGGAAGTCCTGCGCCGGTATGGCAACATGAGCAGCGCCACCATCCTGTTCGTGCTGAAGGAGATACTGGAGCACTCGTCCGATCATCACCGGGAAACGGTCTGCGCAATGGCTTTCGGGCCCGGTCTGACCGTGGAGATGTGCACGCTCAGGTCGGGGAAAAACGAAAAAGGGAGGGCCTAGAGTATGCGGCTGAGCGTTGCCACGAATTTCGACCCGCGCCTCATAGAGGAGCTGAAGGGATATCCCGTCGCGGAGTTGTACGGAAAGTTGCGGGAAGACCCCGTCGGGGGTGGGCGGGCACCCTACCAGCTGTCCCCGGTGGGCAGGAAGCGGCTGGCCGACCACGTGGGGCAGTCCCGCCGGGCAGGATTGGAGTTCAATTACCTCCTCAACGCCTCCTGCCTGGGCAACCGCGAGATGACGCGCAGGGGCCAGAGGGAGATCGAAAAGCTGCTGGACTGGATCTGCAAGATCGGCGTCTCAACGGTTACGGTCTCCTCACCCTACCTGCTCACCCTCATCAAAGGTCGCTACCCCGCTTTGAAAGTCCGTATATCGGTTTTCGGCGGTGTCGACAGGGTGCAGAAAGCCCACATGTGGCAGGAGCTCGGGGCCGACTCCATCGTCCTGGACAGCATACTGGTGAACCGGGAGCTCAAAACGCTCGAGATGATCAGAAAGAGCGTATCCTGCGATCTCGAGCTGCTCGTCAACAACAACTGCCTGTCCGGTTGCGCCCTCTCGCCGACGCACATGAACGCCCTGTCCCACAGCGGGCAGTGCTGGCACGACAACAGGGGATTTTTCATCGACTGGTGCTTTTTAAAGTGTACCGAGATGAAGCTCAAAGACCCGGTCAACTACATACGGTCCGAGTGGATACGCCCCGAAGACCTGCACGTTTACGAGGGGCTGGGTTTCGGGCTCTTCAAGATAACCGAGCGCGGCATCCCCACTGAAGCCCTCGTGAACCGTGTCAGGGCCTACGCCGAGAGGCGCTACGAGGGAAACCTGCTCGACCTCATCCAGCCTTTCGGATTCAAGAACGGGAGAGGCGAAAACCGTTACTTCCGCCGGGGGCCCGGCTGGTTCCTCCGCTTCTTTTTGCGGCCGGGGCTCGTGAACCCCGCCCGGCTGATCCTGCTCAAGCACCTGGCGGACTTGTGCTCCATGACAGGCCCGGTCCCGGAACGCCCACCGGTTTACATCGACAACCGGGCACTCGACGGCTTCATGGAGCGGTTCCAGGAGAAGGGATGCCTGGACGCAGATTGCCAGGAGTGCCGGTGGTGCCACGACTTTGCGGCGAAAGCCGTCCGCATCGACGAGCCCCACCGCCAGCAGGCGCTCCGGGCGTACGAAAAGCTCTTCCGTTCACTCGGCAACGGGGACATGTGGCGCTACGTGAGCCACGGGAGGAAGCCGTGAGTTCCAAACCCGCCCTCAGGAGCAAAAACCACCTGGGCTCGCCGGAGGGTAAAAAGCTGTTCAACGAGTGGCACTTTACCAAAGCCGCCTCCCGGTATGACCTGGCCACGCGGGGGATGTCCCTTTACCGGGACCCGGCGTGGAAGGGCTGCCTGGTCGCCGCACTGCCGGAGCTGGAGGAGCCCTTCTGCGTCGACATCGCCTGCGGGACCGGTGACGTCGCCTTCCTGCTCGCCCGGAAATACCCGCGGGGGAAAATCGTGGGGCTGGACATCACGGAGCCGATGCTGGAAATCGCCCGTGAACGCAACCCCCACCCCAGCGTCACCTTCACCAGGCAGGACATGAATGCCACCGATTTCAAGGAGGAGAGCGTCGATATCGTCACGGGGAGCTATGCCCTCCGCAACGCGCCCGACATAGGCGTTGCAATAGGGGAAATACACCGAATACTGAAGCCCGGCGGTGTGGCCGCATTCATGGACTTTGTCAAATCCGGCTCGCCTCTCCTCCAGCCACTTCAGTACTGGCTGCTGAGGGCCTGGTGCGGCCTCTTCGGCCTGGTTCTGCACAAAAACCCCGAAATCCACGGCTACGTGGCATCGAGCCTCAGGGAGTATCCGGACCGCCCGCGCCTTCTCGGCCTGTTCCACGACAGGGGGTTCGATCTCACCTATTCCCGGAGGTTCTTCCTGGGCCTCGTGGAGATCATCGTCATCCGGAAACGGGGAAAAGGGAAATAAAACCAGTTTGCCGTTTCCGGTTTACGGTTTCCGGTCGGACGAGAAACCGGAAACGAGAAACTCTAAACTGGTTTTATTCCGCATTCCGCATTCCGAATTCCGCATTACCACGTATTCCAATGTGGCTGTTATCTCTCGTTCCGCGTTTACCCTGTCAGAAGCCGTACTCGGGGTTGTCCGGGTTGAAGTCCTCCTCGGTGAGCCCCGCGTTCAGCCTGAGGTCCTCGAACCCGTAGTTCTCAATGAGCCTGTCCTCCCAATCGTAGACCAGGACCCTGATCGGGACCTTGGCCTCCATATCCATGTCCAGGACCGTTCGGTAGCAGTAGTAGCCCTTCCTCTCATCATCGGGAAAGATCCCCTCCAATTTCCTCGTCCTTCGTCCGAAGACCTCGTCCTCCCCCCGGTCCCGTGACGTGAGCTCTCCGGAGGCAACGCCCCTTCTGACCTGCTCCGCGATCAGCTTCACCAGGTTCTCGAGGCCGGACTCCGTTATCGGGTGGCGGTTTTCGCGCATAACTTTTGATCCCATCGGATCGAGGTTTACGGTAAACAGCCCCAGGAGCCCTCCCTCGCGGGCCTTGATCCTGTTTTTGTTCCTGCCCTCCACATAGATCAACTCACGCCCCCTGTAGGGCCGCTCGATCCACTTCATGTAGATCTTGAAGGGCCTTTTGAACTTGAAAAAAATCGTCTCCTTTTTGCGAAGCTTTCCACCGATACGCTCCTGCTTGTGGAAAATACCCGTGTAGCTCTCTGTCCGGGACAGAACCGCCTCGGCCTCCACGATCCACTTTTCGACATCCCCTGCCCCTCCTGCCCGTGCGCTCGAGGCGCAGAGCAGGGCAAAGGTCAGGGCGAGAGCCATATTTTTCACCATATATTCACTTCCTCTCCCAAGCATTATAGTACAGCCCTGCGCGACGGCTCAGAATCCCCTTCGAGCCGTTTCGAAACGCCCCTTCACGCCAGAAAAAGTTGATACTCTCACGCTGATCGAGCCAGGTCACCGCTGAATCGGCTTGCGCAGGAAAGAGGTGAGAAGGACGGCAAAGGCGGTGATTGCCGCAGCCAACGTGTAGCTGCTGCCGAAAGATCCCGTGCTCTTGGCGACGATACCGCCCAGGCTCGGCCCTATGGTCTGGCCTGCCGCGAAGAAGAAGGTGACGATGGAAAACGCGGCCGCAGCGCCCGCCGCCCCGAAATAATCGCCCACGGCAGCGGCCATGATCGTCGGTATGCTCCACGCGGATAGGCCGTACAACGCGATGGAAAGGTAGAGGGCCCACAGCCCGAGCTTGACGCCTACCAGCCCGTAAGCGGCGGTCTGCACGGCGAAAACCGCCATAAACCCCCCCCTCCTCCCTATCCGGTCCGAGAGGGCACCGAAGAGGGGCCCGGAAAATATGCTGAAAAAACCGACCCATGCCCAGAAGCGGCCGGCCAGCGCCTCGGCCATACCGCGCTCGCTTACCATGGTCGTGACGACGAAGGTTCCGTATATCATGTAGGTGGCGCCGAACAGAAGATAGAGGATGCCGAGATGAAACAGAACGCCCTTCCCGGGGGAGTTTTCCGTACCGCGGAATTTCTCCGGGTTCCCTTCCACCTCCGATCCAAAAGGGACGAGGTTCTTCTCTCCCGGAGAGTTGCGAAGGAGCAGACCTGCAATCAACGCGATGACAAGGGAGAGGCCCCCGAGAGTATACCATCCCGCCCGCCAACCTTCGGCTCCGAGATGCCGGTTGAGGGCGGGCACGAGCATGCCGGCGAAGATTATCGCTATCCCGTTGCCCACCATCATGAGGCCCGCGGCCCGGCCCCTTTTTGCCGGGGAGAACCAGTGAGAGACCAGCACCATCATCGGTACGTTTGCAAGGCCGCTTCCCATGCCCGTTATCACGTAGAGAATGAGTACCGGGGTGAAACCGCTGCTCCTTCCTATGAAGAGCATGCAGAGGGCGAGAAGGCCAACGCCGGCCGTGATCGTCCTCCGGCCTCCAAACCGGTGCATGAGAAAGGGAGCCATGGCAACGGAAACGAGATAGCCGACGAAGTTGCCCGTGCCGATGTACCCCATCTGGTCGTACCCGAGGGCAAGAGCCTTGCCCATGGAAGGAAGGAGCATGCCGTAAGCGAATCGGGCCAGCCCGAGGCAGGAGAATGTCGTCAGCCCGCCGGACAGGACAATGACCCAGCCGTAGTGAACATTCACATATTTCAGCAAACCGGCCCGCCCTCCCGGGCTGCCAGCAGGATGGGTCACGCCGTCCCCCCTTGGCTCCCCCCGGTCGGCAATGAAACAGGATCCGGGATCAGCTCAAAACCTGCCGAAAATCAGGCGGTTATTTTACTGTATCACCTTTCTCGCCGCAACCAGGAGAACCTCGGGGTCTATCCTCACGGTGTGATCGGGGTTGACCTGTTGAAACGCAACGCTCCCGTCAGCCGCTGTGATGTACACCGCCGGGACGGGCAGTATGTGGTGTGTCCTGCCCGAGGCTTCCTCCACGTCGATCCCGAACTCCTCGTAGCGCTTTAGGATTTCCGGTCCCAGCTTCCATGCCAGCCCGAAGGCTCGCGCCGCCTCGATCCCGCTGTCGGACAGCAGCATATAGCCCAGCCCTTTCGCATCGAGTGTCTCCCGCAGCTTTTCCGGCCGGTCGGGGCTGATTGCGATGATCTGACAACCCAGCTTGACCAGCTCCTGCTCTATCGTGTGCAATTGTCCCAATTGCGTGTCGCAGTAGGGTCACCAGCCGCCCCGGTAGAATATCAGGACAGATGGCCGCCCGGAGACCGCCGCGCGCAGGTCAACGGGACTCCCATCGACCCCCGTAAGCGTCAATGCGGGGATCTGGGAACCTATCAGCAGCGGACAGATATCCCTCGGGGAGTCCGGCACCTCTTTTTTGTGATGAGCCATGGTATCCTCCTCCCCTATGGATGATATCCGCTGTAATTTGATTCACAAAGGGCAAACAGAACCCCGGTCCTGCTTTTCATTCCGCATTCCGAAATATCATGCAGTTTCTGGTTTCTCGTTTCTCGTTTCTCGTTCAACCGGAAACCGGAAACGGCAAACTGCGAACCGTTTTTATTCCGCATTCCGAAATCCGAATTCCGCATTACCATTCCAGCAGTGTGGCTGTTGGCACCATGCTCTGTCGGCAAGATGGTAGTCCCGGGAAAACAGTTTAGAGTTTCGAGTTTCACGTTTCTCGTTTCTGGTTTCTCGTTCAACCGGAAACCGGAAACGGTAAACCGGTTCTCTTCTGCCCCCTGCCCCGTCCTCCTCTAACCGAAGATTGTGGTATCATGCATCGCAGACAGGGAGGTGGCCATGGAAAACCAATTTAATGAGCATAAACGGTTAATGGAGAACGAGATCCCCTTCAACAAACACCTGGGGCTGAAAACCCTCGAGCTGAGGGAAGGCTATGCCAGGTTATCTCTCCCCTTCCGGCAGGAATTCATCGGGGACCAACGGCGGCCCGCCATTCACGGGGGGATAATCGCGACTCTCATCGATGTGTGCGGCGGGGCTGCGACCTGGACGCACTTTAAAATCGAGGATAAAATATCGACTCTCGACATCCGCGTCGACTACCTCCGGCCGGGGCCCGACGACGACCTGATCGCTGAATCCGAGGTTCTGCGTGTGGGCAACAGGGTTGCGGCCGTCAACACCAGGGTCTATTCCGCCAGGGACGGTGAGACCGTCATCGCCGAGGGAAAAGCCGTCTACAATATCAGGCGAGCCGGGGAAATCAGGGAATAGCCGGAGGAGCAGAAATCCGGAACAGTGCAGAACATCCTTCACGGCGGGCATTCCGAAATCCGTGTCGCCGGCGAGCTTTGATCCGGCAGCCACCGGATCGTCATTTGAGTTCGAGAAGGTCGATCTGAAACGTCAAATCCTCTCCGGCAAGGGGATGGTTCGCGTCCAGGGTAACCGATGCATCGTCCAGCCCGGTAACCCTGACATTTACCACTTGACCATCTGGCTGCGGGATCTGAAGATGCTGCCCCACCTGAGGGTTTATGTCCGGGGGAAACTGCTTCTTCTCCACCTGCACCGTCAGCTCCGCGCGGTGGGGGCCATAGGCCTCATCGGCAGACAGCGTCACCTTTTTCGTGTCTCCGGGCGCCATGCCTATAACCGCCTCTTCAAAGCCGGGGATAAGCGTCCCCTCCCCGATGACGAACTGAAGTGGTTCCCTGTCCTTGGATGAATCGAACACCGTGCCGTCATCCAGGCTGCCGGTATAATGGACAGTCGCAGCATCTCCATTTTTCGCTTTGGGCATATCTTTCCTCCTGACTCTGTTTTGATGACGTCCGACAGAAAATAGGATGGATAACCCGGGGCGGGGCAGTTATCGACCTGGTATCCTCAGCCAAACACCATCGGCCTCACTCCCTTATAACGCCGGAGACGTGCAGCTGTCAACCCGCCCTCACGCTGGCCGTCGACGCTGAGATCTCTCATCCCCTGTCAGGGTGTTGGAATGAAAAAGAGATGACGTTACGATCGATCTTCCCCGATATAGGAAAGACAGTGACGGTAGCCTGCGGGATTTCCGATGTCGAACAGAGTCCCGGGCAGGCGGCAGCCGAGCATCTCCCTCTCCTGCAAAATGAGGCTGCGGACGGACACATCAGTAAATTCCTCACCCTCCTTCAACGATCCCCGGGCACGCTCGATATAATCGAACAGGTGGGGCCCGTAGATCGAGATTCCGCAGCTGCGAAGCTCTCCGGGGTGGCGGGTGATGAAGGTGCCTCTGGCCTTGGGGTAAAAGCGTTCAATGCGGAAAACACCCCCGGCCAGGGGAAGTATGTCCACCCTCCCCGAGTTACCGAGCCCCTTCACCCATGCTTCGGGGACAGCAACGAGGGCGGTAACGTCTATCCCGTACCGTTCGAATATCTCTTTGAGAAGGATCAACGCGCCCCCCGGAGGAAAATACACGTTGTCGGGAAAGAGAATTGCCAGGGAGCCGTTTCCCACAAATTCCCTGGAGAGCGAGATGGCATCCCACTCGCCCGTCGCGTTCTCCTGATAGGAGAAGTGAATGGAACAGGCTCTCAAAATCTCATCCATCTCGCCTGCAGCGAGAGGGTAGGCCGATTCCCTGAACCTTCTCTCCTCGAAGTATCTCCTTATGATCTCCTTCCGGCGGTTGATGACAATGACGATCTGCCCGATGCCTGCTGAAACGCCCTCGAGGACCGCGTGCTGAATGGCCGGCTTCTCCCCCACGGGAAGCATCTCCTTCGGCAATCCCGGACGAAGGTCTTTCATCCGCAGGCCGTGCCCGGCCGCCGGAATTACGAGAAACTCCGGCGTCACCCCCATCAGATATCGACCTCCATCAGGTCGAAGGCCAGCTCCACTTCTCCCCCATAGACGGCCCTGCACTCCAGGACTCTCACGTCGTCGGGATAATGTGTCGGGTAGATGTGCGAGAGGATTACTCTTTTCACCCCCGCCTGCCGGGCCACCATGCCGCACTCTCTCGGCGTGAGATGGCCGGGTACTTTCAGGGCATCGGGAAAGGAACAGTCGACAACGAGCAGGTCCGCCCCCCGGCAGAGGGTGACGATACCCTCATCGAGGTCGCAGTCCCCCGTGATGACGACGGATTTCCCCTCGCTACTGAACCGGTAGGCGACGCTGTTGAAGGAGTGAACCGTTTTTGCACTGTCCACGCGGAAACCATCGAAGTCGATGGGTTCCTCGATTTCCCGGACCGCCAACATAAACTCGTCCGGATCGCGAACAACGGGGCTGACGCAGTGGTTGTAGTAGTATTCCATCCCTTTCGGCCCCACGATCAGGAGCTCCTTTTTCCTTGTAAATTGCGGCGTTGAGACGAGTGCGTGGAGGAGGGGCAAAAGATCCGCAACGTGGTCCGGGTGGGTGTGGGAGATGAACACGCAGTCTATGTCTTTGTAGCTCCTCCCCGAGCGCTCTATCTGCCGCAGGGTGCCGCTTCCGCAGTCGACGAGAAGATTTTTCCCGGCTATTTCAAGGAGGTACCCCGGTGCGTTTCTCTCCACCGAGGGGACACAGGTGCCGCTGCCAAGCACAGTGAGTCTCATAGGTTTCTATCCCCTGCCCGTTTCAGGGATCCGAAGAACATATGCACGCCGTACGAGCCACCTTTCCCGCAGCATTTCCTCTCCCGCTGAAGGTGTGAGCGCCCCTGCCCGGATCGCGGGAGCCGGCGGTAAAGAGGCGCGAAATGAAAACCGAAAAAGGGGCGGAAAATATACCCGATTCTCTTCCGGTACTGAATCTTTCATCTTTTCAGCAAAATCTAAAGTTATGTGTTTTTCACCTGTTTGCAGGAAGGAGATATAGGGACCATTGTATCAGGGATAGGGGGCCCTATCCAGAGGAAACCGAATGCGGCAATGCCGCAGCAACCCGTCAAAGGAGAATACCCATGAATAGAGTTTGCGCTAAAAAAAACGCCGGGAGCAGGGCTTGGAACCGGCCTCCCATCACCAAAAAGGCTCCGGGGGACCGGCCGTTTACGGACGAGGAAATCCGCCAGACTGCATCCCTCATCATGGGGAAGAAGGCCGAGAAGAAGGTTTCGAATCTCCCGGGGTCATCCCTGAAAGGTATTCTCGCTCATCTGAAAAAACGGCCCGTCCCCTCGATTCTGCAGACGGTGGACCCCGCTGCCGCGGAAGCCATAGGGAATCAGGTTGCCCAAGTTCTCAGGAAAAAGGAGATCCGCGTGCGTGTCGTCGACCTGGAGGAGATGACAGGCTTTCCCCGGGAAAACGCGCGCCCGAGCTGCGAGGTCATGCTCGTGGAGAAAAAAGGGGACCTTCTCTGGTCGGGAAGAAAAAGCCTCGTTCCCGGTGAGGGCGTCCCCACGATCTACATCACCTCGGCGTTTTTTGCGCGGGCGAAGAATAGCCCCGGCCTGCTTCTCCAGGCAGTCCTCCACCCCGTTCTCGAATGGATCCTCGACCTGCCCCACATTCTCGCCGTCCTCTGCGAGTCTGCCTACAACGACAGAGAGCCTGGCCCGGGGGGAGACGACGTGAGCGACCTGAACCGCTTCATCGCCGAAGAGGCGGCCAGGGACCGTGACTTCGCCTACTTCGACCGGATCCTGGGGACCGAGTACGAACCCGATGAGTTTCGGCTGGAGGAGCTCAACGCGCGGTTCGGCAACGACGTGGAAAAAAGAAACGTGGTGGTCTATCGTGCCCGTGCCCTGGGCACCAACTACCGGAAGCTCATGGAATCCCTCCTCGCCGAAACGCGGGAGGTAATTTCCAGCGAAGAGGTGGACGAAGCACGAAAGATACTCAGCGAGGGGAACCCGGAGCAGGCCCTGACGATTCTGCGGAGGCTGAAACAGGACCCCTCAGTAACGGGCCTGTCCCGAAAAGAGGTGTCAGGCCTGATCGAGGTGGCGATTCGCTGCTTTGCCCTGAGCGCCGACCCCGCATACGAGGGGCTCCGGCTGGAAAAAGGTAACATCGTCTCCGAGCCGTGGGCGGAAAAGAAAGCGAGGGAATTTGCCGAACTCCTCAGGGAGTCGGTGGAGATGATAAAAAGCGGCAGGAGCAGGACGAAGACCAGGGGGGAAGAAAGCATCGACCCCCTCGGCGTGACGGGGAGGCCGAGGATCATACACGTCCTCCCTGAGCTGGAGCGACCTTCGGCGAGGTTCATCGACGGCCACGACCGGTCCCACTGGGTGTTCGAGCGCTCCTTCGTGGATGCTCTCATGGCGGGAAAAGCTTCGGGCAAGGCCCCGAAGGGCATCCCGGCAATCATGGCCTGCCGCTTCGTGCGCGACAGCGCTTTCCCGGATGAAAAGCTGAAGTTGGAGCAGCAGTTCACGCTGGCCGTCAAGGGAGCCCTCGAGGCGTACCGGTTCTTCCGCGAGTTGCCCGGGGAGGTCCATGACGAGATCGCCGCTTTTTACGCGGCCAGGGGGAGTGTCGACCGCCTCTACCAGCTCTTCATCTCCCTGGGCGAGGAGAGCAATGTCGCACGGGCCACTCACCTGCTCCGTGACACCATATCGAAGACCCACTCCTTCAACTACGTCCGCTACCCCGACACCTCCCTGGCCGGCAAGGTGATCGTCATCACCGGGGGTGGGACAGGTATGGGCAGATCCCTTGCCCTCGAGGCGGCAACACACGGGGCAAACGTGGTGATCACGGGAAGGCGCCCCGAACCCCTGGAGGAGACCCGGGCCGACATGGAGGACCTCATCGGCCACCTGGGCCTCACGAACAGGACTATCACCGTCCAGGGGGATGTGAGCGACTCGAAGTACGTGGGCGAGATGTTCGACAAAATCAGCCGCGAGTTCGGCAGGATAGACATCCTCTACAACAACGCCGGGGTCTCCGGCCCCGTCGAGTTCGGCTCCGTCTACCAGGAGGAGCACTTCGACCAGTACCGTGAGGCGGTGAACATTCACCTAACCGGCGCCTGGCTTGCAAGCCTCGAGGCGGCAAAGAGGATGGAGAACCAGAAGGAAGGGGGNNCTGCACGCCTACCCCGGAAGGCTCCCCTACACTTCGGCACAGTCGGCAAAGCTTGCCCTCGGAGATTACCTCGCGTGGCTCCTGGCAGACAAGAATATCACCGTACTCTCCCTCAACCCCTCCGCGGTCCACACCGAGCGCATACAGATCGGTTCAGGGGTCTTCGACAAGGGCTCCCTGGCCCGCGCAAGGATCGGGAGACACGTCGATGCTGAATCATTGCGGAAGGACACCCTTGACCGGACCGTGACCCACTCTTTCGTCCTCCCCCGGGATTTCGCCCGCGTTGCACTCGACATGCACCGCCCGGAGTTTCGAAGGACCGTCGGCGGCCAGCGGATACCCATGGGAGGCGTTACCTACGAGCAGCCTCCCGGCGTCATCCCCTCTCCCGCGGCGCTCAGGCAATATCCGAACATGATCGGAAAGGTTGCCCTGGTCACCCTCCACCGCCCATTCGGAAACGACAGGTCTCTCTTCGAGGAATCGGTTCTCGCCCTGGCCCGTTCGGGGGCTGACATATACCTTGCAGGAAGCATAGCGGATGATCTGGAAAGCCTCGCCCGGAAGGTAAACGGCTCCGGTTTCGACGGCACGGCCACCGCATGCCCCACGAACATCGGCAACCTGGCCGAGGTGCAGGAACTGTTCGACAGTCTTCCGCGGATAGACCTGCTCCTCCACTTCTCCGGAAGCGTGGACTGGAAGCGGTCGCTCGCGAAAATTCCCTACGACGAGTGGACAGACGCAGTGGAGCAGTTCGGTTTCGTTCCCCGCCTCCTGTCCTGGCAGGCGGAAAAGAGGATGGACAGGGACGGGATCGACGGCACGATCGTCCTGGTCGGGCCGGACCTCTCCGGCGTTCCCTCGATAAGAGAGCGCGACCTGGTCCAGGTGTTCCAGGCAATGCTCAGGCCGGCAGTAGCGACGGAATCGATGGAGCGTGCTTTCATGCGCAAGGCCCACGCGGAAAAGACGGCGCCCGTCACCGTGAGCGCCATCAACATCGGCCTGGTTCTTCCCGGGAGGACAGACGGACGGAACAAACAGGCCGATCCCCGAAAAACGGCCGCTTCTGTCCTGTGGCTCGTGGAGGAGGCGAAGCGGGTCTCCGGAGCTGTCATTCTCCCTGACGAGCAAAACAGCATCGCGGGGCTTCCCGGGGAGCCCGAGGAAAAAGTCGGGACCATGGCGGGCAGGGTGGCGGTGGTGACGGGAGGAATCCGCAACCTGGGCAGGGAAATTTCCCTCCGCTTCGCAGCGGAGAGGGCCTGCGTCGTCGCTGCGAGCCGCCATCCCAGGACCACGGGGCTGACCGGCGAGGAGGCAGCCAGCGCGAGAGAAGCCCTCAAGGCGGGAGAAGGCGTCCTTGCAGCCATGCGGTCCATGGGGGGAAGGCCGGCCTGGATCGACACCGATATATCTTCGCCGGATCAGGTTCACGCCCTCATAGATGAAACCATCAGGCGTTTCGCCCGAATAGACTCTTTCGTCAACAACGCCGGCGCGGGGGGCAGCTTTTCTCTCATCGCCGACGTCATGCGGGATCACCGGGAGAACTGGGATCTGGTCCTTCGGAGCAACTTCCTCGGCCCCTGGTATGCCACGTCCCTGCTCCGTCCCATCATGAGAAAGCAGGAGGACGGCGGGGCCATCGTCAACGTGTCGACCCATTACTCCGACCATCCCTACCTATTCCGGACCATCTACACGGTCTCGAAAATCGCCATCAAAGCCCTCACCCTGGCACTCAAAGACTCCCTGGCAGGCGAAGGGATCTTCATAGCCGATGTCGCCCCGAGCCTCATCGCGGGACCCCGGATGGACTGGGTGATGAGCAACTATGCGAAAACCTTCGCCGCCCAGTTCGAGTCCATCCCGGGACTCAAACCCTCGGACGGAGCGAAGCTCAGGGAGCAGTTCATCCTCTCCTTCGACCGGACCGAGAAGCCCGAAAATCGGGAAAAAGCAGCCGCCTCCTACCTCACCGCCGTGAGGCAGAGCAAGCTTCCCAGATCGACCCGGGCAGAGATGGAATCCTGGTACGGAAGGATACAGGAGTGGTTCCGGTCCACCGTTCCGGACCACCCCCCCACGAACGGGCAGGTTGCCGACGCCGTGCTGTTCGGGGCCAAAAACGCGAAGTTCATGGAGGACCGCTTTATCAGCGTCTCTTCTCTGCCGCCTTTCCTTTCCTTCCCGCCGGAGCAGAAGGGGGAAGAAAGGCCCATTGCGGGGAGGTCATTCCTCATTCTCCAGGCGGGTTCACCGGGTATCGACGGCACCGCCATTTCCCCGGTAGGAGAGGCCATAGCGGGTAAGGGCGGCCACGTCACCCAGATCGTACAGTCGCAAAAAGCCCCGGGCCAGGTAACCATCCTCAGGCCGAAAGACACAGCGGGAAAGGCCCGGGAAAGCCAGTCCTTCGACTCCCTCACCCGGGAGATAGACCTCTCAGACCCCAGGGTCATCGAGCCCTGGCTCGACAACACCCTTCTTGGAGGGCCCCGGATCGGCGGCTTCATCCTCTTGACCGGCAGGTCGGCCACAGAAGGTCCGATCCTCGAATTTTCCCTCGAGGACATGGAAAAATTCCTTGGCCACCTGAGCACGATACTGTCCCTGTTCGGCGAGTCCCTGCGAGCGGTCGAGGAGGAGGGCCATTTGATCGTCGTCGTCCCGCCTCCCTCCAGCGAGGAGGGGCACCTGGTCAGGGCCGCGGTCAGGCAGATGGTCCGCACCGCTCTTGCCGAGCAGCATTTCCTCTATCCGTCGAAAAGAGTCCACATCAGCCTGCTTTCTGCCCCCGAAGCCGGCGGAGAGCGGGAATTTCACGGTCTGGTTACGGACGTGCTATCGGGCAGGGC
>WVXK01000057.1:64504-65364 GCA_011773515.1 Deltaproteobacteria bacterium | reverse complement strand
GAAGAGGGCAACAGATGCTTTTCGATTGCGTGATCTCGGTTTTTCTGCGTGTTGGTAATGCGGAATGCGGATTTCGGAATGCGGAATAAAGACAGTTTCCGGTTTCCGGTTGAACGCGAAACTCGAAACCGGTTTCTGGGGACCCGGAACTCTGGACCCAGGACTTTTCCTTTTCGGTCCCGTCACTGTCGATTTTCATCTGTTCAGCGCGGCTTGCAGTTTCCAGGCCGAATCAGAGACAATAGTACCCGTGAGGCTTTCGGAAAATACGACATATTATCTGATCCGGATGGGGAGCGCCTGGATAAAAAGGCAACGGGAGCAGTATCATCCTCGCGGGAAGCCACTTCCTCCCGAAACACGCGCTTCTCTTGCGCCATTCTTTATCCCGGAAACGCTCGAATCCGTCAGGATCGTGCGTGTGCCCCTCATCGAAAATCCCGCATTCTACGGAACCCTTCTCACGAGCAGAAAGATACCGTTGCTGGACTTTCGCAGGGCGGCGGGCATCGTTTTCGTCGATACGGTACTCCTGAGCAGCAGGTTTCTCAGCGGGCCGCCACCCCTTTCCCTTCTCTTTCACGAAATCGTCCACGTCGTCCAGTACCGCCTTCTGGGCGTCTCCGAGTTTTCCCGCCGCTACGTCCTTGGGTGGGTGGAAAACGGATACCGCTACGAAGCAATACCCCTCGAGCAGCAGGCATATTCCCTCACAGCCCGATACGTTCAAAGCCAGGAGGAATTTTCGGTGGACCTCGAGGTGGAAAAGACGATACCCTCCTGTTCCGGGAAGGAAGAAACAACAGAGTAACGCATCGGTATGGATGGTAATTCGGAATTCGGATTTCGGAATGCGGAAT
>WVXK01000057.1:62636-64442 GCA_011773515.1 Deltaproteobacteria bacterium | reverse complement strand
GTTTAGAGTTCAAATCCAGATAGGAGTAAGGAGAGAGGAGATAGGGTAGAGTGGTTATTCTGTGCGTTGATAATCGGGTCAAAGTTTCGGGATCATGAAGGGGACGCTCCTTTTGTAATCCCGGTAGGTCCGGCCGAAGCGTATCTCGAGCTCGCGCTCCTCGAAATATACGAGATAAAAAAGATGGGAAGGGATCAGCACGAGAAGGGAACCGAGTGTGCAATAGGTAGACCCTGCTGCCATGCTTAGCCCGACGCAGGTGAGGTAAAACCCAAGTGACATGGGGTTTCGAACCCTTCTGTGGATGCCACCGACAACGAGCTTTTTCGTCAGCTTGAAGGCCGGGGCCCCCTTCCCGCGATATTTGAGGCTCTGATTGGCGGCAAACATAAGGGTAAGGCCCGCAAAAAGCAGAATGCATCCCGCCGGAAGTGAGATATTTTGGAACGGTATCGGGCTGATACCGATTATCCGGTCGAAGCCGCCAAGCCCCGGGGAGAAGATCCCGAGGGTGGCGGGAAACACCAGGCATGCGTAGATCAGAAGGTGGCCGACCCTGCTCAGCCGCTCGGCGGAATCCCTGTCGGGGTTTTTCCCGAGCTTCCTCCCGAGCAACGAGATACCCGCCAGAAAGGTACAAATTCCCAGAAACTGCAGGGCAATGGTTACCATAATCACCCCATTTTCGCCCGGTGCTCCTTACGGGCTCCGAAACCGGCAATGCATGCCCTTCCGCTGCCCGCCCGCTGTTTACAGCCAGAGGCGAAGCAACGGGAAACCTCCCCTATATGTATCAAATTCAGCCTTAGGCGTCCCGAAAAAAGAGCGCCCCGGCAGCACAGCCCGTCTAAAAGACCCCCGTTAAGAACCCGCGGGCGGGTCGCGCAACGATAAATGTCTATGCCTGGATAGCCAAATATCCTACAATTTAGTTACGGGGAGTTGATGGAAACATGCTGTTTCCGTTGCCGAAAAGACAAGAAAGGGAGTCATTTTCGCAACCTCTCACCAAGGGGGGGTGACTATGGGTGTCATAACGGTTTCCCGGCAGTACGGTGCCGGCGCACAGGAACTGGTCGAGAAGGTGTCGTCCCGGATGGGCTACCGGATCGTGGACCGCCTGGAAATACAGAAGAAGCTCATCGATATAGCCGACGAGGGTACGGCCAAAAGGGTTCTCGCGGAGAAAGCCCCGAATATCATCGAACGCCTCACGGGTGACATCAACGTGCTCAAATGCCTTCTGAAGGAG
Organism: Deltaproteobacteria bacterium; assembly: GCA_011773515.1. Lineage (NCBI taxonomy): Bacteria > Pseudomonadati > Myxococcota > Myxococcia > Deltaproteobacteria bacterium. The sequence continues at coordinate 63,190 of WVXK01000057.1, read as the reverse complement.
TCAATCCTTTTTTTCGCCACCCAGGGGCGGGTTATCCTGCTGGGCCGGGGCGGCTTTGACATTCTGAGGAACACAAAGGGGGTCCTCAACGTACTGGTGACGGACATCCCCGATCTCCGGGCAAGCCACCTGTCCCTCACCGAGAAGATAAAGCTGGCCGAAGCCAGGGAGAAGATCAGGAAAGTTGACAGGGAAAAGGCGGGTTTCATCAAGTACTACTGCGGCGTGGACTGGCCCGACCCCTGGCACTTTCATCTCTGCCTGACACCCCTTTCGACGGGAATCGAACCGTGCGCCGAGGCGGTCGTGAAGTTCGCCGAGATACTGGGGGTCGAACGGGATTATGCAGCCACGGGGGAGACGATCATCCAGGAAAAGCACCTCCTTGCTGCCGCGACGAACAGGATCGCGCTGAACATCGGCCTCGACACCGATCTCTTCGAACTCTCCTTCGCGGAAGCAAAAACGATAGAAATTCGGTTTTTCCACGTCCCGCCCGAGCTGCGGGAAAAATCGATGCGCCTCCTCAAGGATTTCACGAAGGATTTCAAGGT
>WVXK01000057.1:15585-62569 GCA_011773515.1 Deltaproteobacteria bacterium | reverse complement strand
TTCCGGCCTGCCGTCTCTTCCCGGCGGTGACCCCACGGCTCAAACCTCCTCGCCCGTTCGCAAAACCTCCTCAACCAGCTCGTGCCACCGGTCACCATAGAGAGCCCGGGCAATACCCGATACGGGCTGTCCGCCGTCGTGATACACGGGCCCCAGGCTTCCCCCCACACTCTCGCGAAGAAAGTCGACGATCCCTTCGATCCAGTCCTTCGCCAGCCTTCCCGAGAGCAGGTGGGTGAGGTTCCCCGAGAGCCTCGTGGGCCTGATCTTCATCAACCAGCCCCTCCCGTAGGGATCCTGGTTCACGATCTCGGGAAAATCCATCACCTCGGCGTTCAAAGCGACGACCTCCCCATCGACGGGGGAGAGCATATCGATGGTCTTCGAAGCGACATCTATACTCCACCCTACCTCCCCCTGACGGATGGTGGCACCCGACCCGGGAAGCCGGAGATTATCAGCCCTCCCCAGCAGTTTCTGGGCGAAATCATCGAGCCCGACGGTTACCAGGTCCGGGCGCTCTCTTCGCAGCCAGCTGTGCCCCTGGTGGAAATAGTACCCCTCCGGAACGTGGAACCATTCCCCCGCTCCAGGGAAGAGCTCCTCCTCTGCCGCCTCCGGAAGGGGGGGCCAGATGAAGCGCCAGAAGAAAATAACAATGAAGAGAAAGAAAATGACGATGATGTACTCGATTCCCTTCGTCGCATAGATGTCTACATATGTGAAGGTCTCCATTTCACCACCTCCGCTTCTTTCACCGGCTCACCTTCCGGTTCGCGGTACTTCCGCAAAACGGGCATTCTGTTCACGACCCACCGAAAGACCCAGATCTCGAGAAAGATAACCGCGAGGGTTATCTCCACCTCCATCCAGGAGGGAACGTACCGCACCGGCTCGTACCACTTGAAGGCGATGATGGAGACGTTGAGCCGGTTCAGCACGACCCCGATGGCCGCCAGGACAGCGGTGAACTGAACCATGGGGACGCTTTCTTTCCGCACCGCGTAAACGAACAGGCCTGCAGGAACGAGCACGAATCCCACCGTCTCCAGGAGGTACCAGTACCCCATGGGCGTAGGGATCAGGTCCCAGTGCCTGCCGTGGACAAAATCGATGATTTTGAGAAACAGGTACACGAAGAGGGCGCAGGCTGCCCCTTTTCCGAGTCCCAGGACTATCTCGCCATGGGACGCCCGGTGCTCGCCATCGATCTGGCTGTTGAAAATTCTGTGGGATATGGAGCTCTCGATGATGACCATGGAGAGACCCGCAAATATGCTCGAAATGAAGAAGAGAACGGGTATGCTCCCCGAATACCAGAGGGGGTGAATCTTCGACGGGGCGAGGAGGAAGAGAGCCCCCAGGCCCGACTGATGGAGCGTTGAGAGCGTTATCCCGAATATGACGGCTCCCATGGTCAGGCTCATGACGAACCTGCGCACCCTCTTCCAGTTCAGCCACTCTGCAACGGCAGGAGCGAATTCAACGAACTCGCATATCATGTAGAGCATGAAGTGCCACGCCACCAGGAAGAGGACGGAGCTGAGGCCGAAGGCTTTCCCGATGATCGGGTTGATCACGTTCCAGGGGCGGCCCAGGTCCAGGAGGAGCGCGCCGGCGTAGAAGACATAGGCGAGAAAACCGTTTAAAACCGTGGCCCGGACAATGGGTTCGTACTTCTTGAACCGCAGGACGTGGACGACGAAGGTGAGCACGTATGCGCCGCCGGCAAAGGCCACCCCCGTCACCACGTCGAAGCCGATCCAGAGGCCCCAGGGGTAGTCCTGGTTCAGGTTCGTCACCGCGCCGAGCCCCCTGGCAAAGCGGATCACGACGAGCACGGCGCCGAGCAGTATGATCGCCCCGCTGATGACGTTGAAGGGAGTGAGCACCCTCCCTTTCGGCCTGAGCTCGCCGAGGAAGAAGCGGATGAATTCCCCTGCCTTCTGAAGAAGAATCGGCGCCGGCCCCGGATTGCTACTTCCTGTGTCAGTCTTTCCCTTCATCGCCTCTCTCCCCCTTCTTTCTCGAAAAGTGGTTCAAGGCAAGCAGCATGGACGGCCACAGCACGAAAACCAGGGGAACCCCGTAGAGAAACCCCGACGTCAGCTCAGGGTAGGGCCTCACGCCCAGGTCTGTCCTGAAACCGATCTGGTCGAAGGGGATTGCAGAGAGGTAGAGCCAGCCGGTGCCCCCAACTTCATGCTCACCGTATATGTGGGGGACGTATTTCCCCGGATTCCTGTATATGCGCTTTCTCGCAACCTCCACAAGTTCCCTCCTGGTCCCGAAGAGGGTCGCCTCCGTGGGGCACGCCTCCGCACATGCGGGAATCTTCCCCTGCCTCTGCCTGTCGTAACAGAAGGTGCACTTCTTGATAAAGGGCGACGGGCTGTCATACTCGAATTTCGGTATGTCGAAGGGGCACGATATCATGCAGTACCTGCAGCCCATGCACCGCTCCTTGTTATAGATGACCGGCCCCTGCCGCGTTTTCTCGAGCCCCTTGACAAGGCACGCCGACGCGCAGGCGGGCTGGTTGCAGTGCATGCACTGCCTCCTCACGTATATGGGGCTGCCGGGATCCCGGGGGTTCGGGAACCGGTTGATTACCGTGTAGGCGCCGATGGATGTATCCCTTTTCCTGTCATACACGCTCCCCTCATCAAACGGCGTCGCCGGATCGGGGAGGCTGTTCTTCTCGTTGCAGGCCTCTTCGCAGCTGCGGCAGCCCTCACAAAGCGTCGTGTCAATGAGCATAGCGGAAAACTCGGGATCCGGTTCTTTTGTTCTGGCACGGGCATCACTTACGCCGAGCAGTGCCATTCCCGCGCATCCGGCGATCTTCAGGAAATCTCTCCTCTTCACGCTCATTGCTTCCTCTCCTTTCTTCCGGTTCCGCCAGGACCGCTCTCATATCCCGGGGAAGGCCTGACACGGTAATTTTCTTCCCCTTACAGACCGAAGAAGGCCCTCCCGAGCTTCTTGAGGAGCTCGTCGTCCATTTTTTCGACGATGCCCGAAAGGTAGGCGCCACCATCCCGGGCGGTCACTCCCACTTCCCGCTGCCGTCCCATGTGACGGTCGATAAATTCCGAAAACCGCTCCATCTCCCTCTGGAACCAGTTGGCCGCCTCGGCAGCTATCCTGAGCCGCTTGATGTTCTTTACGAAATTGGTGGGCCTGATCTCGAGTATCCATCCGGACTGGTACGGGTCGTTCGTTATCCGCTCCGGCGACAGCTCGACGTAATCGTTGACCACCTGGACGATACCGTCAAGGGGAGACACGAAATCGATCGCCCGCTTCCCCTTGACCAGGGCAAACAGCTTGCCCCCCTGCGCAACCCGGGTGCCCTCCCGCGGCAGCAGAACACCGTCTATGTCCCCCACGATCATCCGGGCAAAGTCGTCGATTCCCACTCTCGCCTCACCCGTGAGCCCCAGGTGGGCCCAGGTGTGCCCGGGATGGAGAAACACGCCTTCCGGGATCGCATACCCCGAAAGGGCGGGTGATACCCGTGGAGGCACGGCAAGCTCCTGAGATTCGCCGTACTGGCTCGCCAGCTCCCTTGCCCTCACCTCGGCCCTCTTCTCGAGAGCAATCTGGACCAGGATAAAGGCAGCAAATGTCAATATGACAAGGATGGGGACCATTGTTCTCACCTCCTTTGCCGGTTCGCGTTGACCCCGTTATTGCAATCCATACCCCTACTCCAGGAAAATGCCGACGATCTTGCTCCACTGTTGCGTGCTCAGCTGGGCGCTGATATTCGAAACCGCCTCACCCCCGTTCGTTGCCGTGATGCCGAAGTTTACCGCGCACACCCTCATGAGCCGCTCGGCGTCCCACCTGAGCCAGTTTTGAGCTGCGCTCCCGTAGAACAGGCCCTTGATCCCGTCCCCGGTCAGCCGTGCGCTGAGCACCCATCCTTCCCAGTAAGGATCCTCGTTGATGACGGCAGGGTGGGATACAAGGTTTTCGTTGACCTCCTTGATGATCCCGGTCACGGGAGCCGCCATGCGGATCTTGCGCTTGCCGGAGTGGAGCAGGAAGCATACGCTTCCCTCCTTCACGGCCGTGCCCGTCGGGGGGAGGGAAACCTTGTCTATTTTCCCGATGATCCTCTGGGCAAAATCATCGATTCCCACCCTCACGTCGTTTTCGCTGTCTTCCGGGAAGGAGACCCACAGATGCCCCGGGTGGTAATAGTAGTCCGATTTGATGAGGAACCCCCTGACATTCTGCGTCTCTCTCTCGGCGCAGCTTACCTCCTTGAAATGGGAACACTCCTGGAAATGGGAGGTCCCGCAGAGGCCCCGGGAAGACGAGAGACGCTCGACGGGTATCATCTTCTTGACGGGAAAGGCCTTGCAATATATGACCGTCTTTACCTCGAGAAACGGGCAGGTATCCCCTTTCATGTCTACCCCCTTTCCTTCAGAAATGACGACCCGCATCCCTCGGGCAGGAGAGGAAAACGCCACTGACTAGGGAAGGTGCACCCTCACGGCTCCATCGCTTTCAGCGGGCCCGGTTCTTGCCGCCGCTATCAGGGCAACCACGAGATAGGTGACAAATATTATCGCGTATCCCATTTTCGCCTCCCGACCAACCGTTTCTACCCTCTTCATTCGCAATGACCGTGCCAGCCCGGAACATGGGCGCGATAACTTTACAACTACTTGAAAACAATAGATATTTCAGGAATAAGGGGGCGCGGCTGCCTGAGAGCCATCCGGACGAACCTGTGGCTTTCTTCCACACTTCCCGCGGAACCGTCATTTCTTTATATATATCAAGTGGTTAGCAAGTTGAAAAAAACAGCACCGTATGGATATTTTCCACACATGCCGTTTTCCCATCAAGGAAGGGCCGGTCTCAGTGGCTCACCTGCCCGGCGGTATCCCTTTTCAGGTTGAATTTTTTGATCTTGTTGTACAGGGTTCCCCGGTCGATGCTGAGGATCTGTGCCGACCTGTTGATGTTCCACCTGTTTTCGAGCAGCACCTGCCTGATATGCTCCCGCTCCACATCTTCGAGGGACCGCCCCCGCCCCACCCGGCCACGGGGGGTGATCGGGAGGTTGATATCGGATTCAACGATCGTTTTTCCCTTCGCGACGACAATCGCCCTTTCGATCACGTTTCTCAGCTCTCTCGCGTTTCCCGGCCACTCATAGTCCATGAGCATACCCATGACTCCCTCGCTCACCCCCGTCATGCTCTTTTCCAGCTCCACGTTGAATTTTTCCACGAAGTGCTCGACCAGGAGGGGGATATCCTCCTTTCTCTCCCGGAGCGGGGGAATCTGTATCGATATGACATTCAGCCGGTAATAGAGGTCATCCCTGAAAGACCCGTCCTCGATTGCCTTTTTCAGATCCCTGTTCGTGGCGGCCACGATGCGCGCGTCGATGGCGATCAGGTCCGATCCGCCGATCCTCCGAAACTCCTTCTGCTCCAGGACCCGCAGGAGATCCATCTGTAACTTCAGGCTTATGTCGCCGATCTCATCCAGGAAAAGCGTTCCCCCCTGCGCGAGCTCGAGCTTCCCTCTCTTTTTCGCATCGGCACCGGTAAAGGAGCCCTTCTCGTGGCCGAAGAGCTCGCTCTCGAGAAGGGATTCGGTCAGTGCGCCGCAGGAAATGGAAACGAAGGGCCCATCCCTCCTGTGGCTCTCGGCGTGAATCGCCCGGGCAAGGAGTTCCTTCCCCGTCCCGCTGTCCCCCTGAATCAGAACGGTGGAGTTGCTCTTCGCCACGGACCTGACGAGCTCGAATATTTCCATCATCCGGTGATTCTTGCTGATCAGGTCGTGCAGCCGGTACTGCTTCTTCAGCTCTTTGCGGAGGTAGATGTTCTCCTCGATGAGACTCTTGTGCTCGATTATCTTCTTCACCGTGATCGACAGGTCTTCCGGCTCGAAGGGTTTCACGAGATAGTCATAGGCTCCCTTTTTTATCGCCTTCACTGCCGTGTCGACGGTCGCATACGCCGTCATGATGACCATCATCAGGTCGGGCCGGACCTTTTTCACCTCATCCAAGAGCTGAATCCCGTCCATCCCGGGCATCTTCAGGTCAATGAGCAGGAGGGTCCAGTCCCGTGATGGAAGCCGCTCGAGTGCCTTGAAACCGCTCTCCACGGCCTCCACGCTGTACCCGTCCTCCCGGAGCCAGCTCGTCAGAGATTCGCGCACGATCTCCTCGTCGTCCACGATCATGATATGTACCTTCTTTTCCATCCCTTATCCTCCTTCCTGCATTTTTGAAAACATCGCCAGGTAACAATCCCTGCAGAACGTGCTCCCCTTCCTGTCGACGTCGAAGATCGTGCTCGATAGCTTCATCACGCAGGCATCCTCCGTGCAGTGGTAGAGGCCGAAGGTGTGGCCGAGCTCATGGAAGCTCTCCTTGCGGAGACGGTCGAGAAAGATCTGCCGGTTCGGTTCCATGCCGTAGAATTCCTGGCGGAGCCGGGTCAGGGAGACGATGGCTGCCTGACCGCCAAGCTGGGCCTCGCCAAAAACAAAGGTGAGAATCGGTATGGAAATGTCGCTGTCGATGAGCCCGAGAACTTTCAGGGCATCGGGTGGGATCTCCCGGAGCAGCTCACCCAGGATCTTCGTGGAATTATACTGCTTCCTCTTTTCCTCGAAGCAGTCCGGAGATGCGGTCATCACTTCCATCACCTCCACGGGCAGGTTGAGAAACCTGTTAATATCCTGCCGCAACCAGCCGACAACATCGTCGTCAACAGCCTCTATGGGCCTGATGTAGATAGCCCTGGCTCCTATCGTTTCTCTCCCGCTTCAACCGGGAGCCGGATTCTCACCAGCGTCCCCCTGCCCACCTCGCTCTCCACTTCGATCTTCCCGCCGTGCCGGTTGACGATCCCGTACACGACGGAGAGGCCCAGGCCCGTTCCCCTGGTCTTGGTGGTAAAGAAGGGATCGAATATCTTCGACAGATTTTCCGGTGAGATCCCCACCCCGGTGTCGATGATCTCAACGACCACCTCGTCGCTCTCGGCAAGATAAAATGAGCGTATCGTGAGAAGCCCTTCTTCCTCCATAGCCTGGCAGGAGTTGACCATGGTGTCGACGAAGACCTGCTGGATCTGGGAGGGGTCAACCATGATTTTGGGAAGGTGCTCCAGGCTCTTTTCCAGCCTGATGTTGCTGATGCGTATCTCGTTCGTGATGAGCCTGACCGACTCATCGATGACCCTGTTTATGTTGGTCTCTATTCTCGACGGCTCCTTGGGCCGGGTGAAGTCGAGGAGGTCCCCCACGATGGACCTGGTTCGCTCGATCTCCCTGCTCATAGACGAGAGGTACCCGCCAAATTTCTCGATGTCCTCATCTCCCACGTGCCCCTCGACAATCTTTCTCTGCATGAGCTTCACGTAGGTGAAGATGCCGCTCAGGGGGTTGTTGATTTCGTGGGCGACGGTGGCGGCGATCTTTCCGATGGCGGCTAACTTTTCGGACTGGATGAGCTGAAACTGCGCCTCGTTGAGCTCTTTCGTCCTCTCCTCGACCTTGCTCTCCAGGGTCCTGATCCAGTCGTGGATTTCGTCGTTTGCCCTTTTCAGGTTCTGGGTCATGCGATTGAAGGATTGTGCGATAAACCCCATCTCGTCGTCCGTGGCAATCGGTATCATGTAATCCAGGTCTCCGCCGGCAACCCTCCTTGGCCCCTTGATGATCTCCCGGACGGGCCTGCCGATGAGGCGCATGAATATAATCGCGATGATCGTCGATATGACTATGATGGAAAGCGCACTCGACAAAATGACCCGATTCCGGGTTATGGCAATCTCCTTGTCTATCTCCTCGAGGGACATGGTGATGTCGATGACGCCGAGAACCTTCTGCGACTCGGGGTGGAAGTGGCAGGCAGCGGAGAAACACTCACTCTCGTTGGAGAGGGGGTTCACGATGCCGAGAAGCCGCAAGCCTGCGGGGGAGGTGAAGATTCGGTTCCGATCTGAGGTGGTGAGCTTTTCCAGCGGCTTCTCCTCGGTATGGCAGCCATAGCACGCCTCGGCTTTCTTGTCCACCATCGACCCGAACTCTCTCTTGTCGGTGGAGAAGATGATCTTGCCCTCGCTGCTGTATATTCTCACGCGATCGATCCCTTCCTGGTCGGCTATCGTCCGCATTATGCGGTAGGCATTCTCCTTCCTGTTCTCGAGCATGTCGAATTTGATGGATTTTTCTATGGTCTCGCTCATCTGGGTGGCCGATCGCAGGATGGTATCGTTTAAATGCCGCCCCTGAATGGCGAGGGTCAGGTATCCAAACAGGCCGTTGACGAGGACCGCGGTGATTCCCACAGACATTACACTTTTAAATCCAATACTTTTGTGCCATTTCAAGTCTTTCATGGCGGGACCGCCCTCCCTCGATCCGGCTTTTCCACTATAATTAAATATATATTATATTGGGGAATTTTTCCACAAAATTGGCAGGCTCTTCCACCCGTACTCCCCCCTGACCGACTTTTCACGGAAAATCATTGAACATATAAAGCGGAACTATTTCAGTAGGTTAGGTAGAGAGCCGGGTCGTTCAGCGGGAGGCGGAGCGCGCCTCCAAAAATTTCACCATATCCCACAGCACCAGGTTCACGGGGGTGTCCACGCCCGCATCTCTTCCCAGCGAAACGACGGCCCCGTTCAAAAAATCTATCTCCGTTTTTTTCCCCTCCCGGATGTCCTGGAGCATCGAGGACTCGTGCTCGGCCGTGGGCGGAAGCAGCGTCCCGTAGAAGGCGTCCAGGTAATCGGTGGCAGAGTCCCAGTGGGTTTCGTTGCCCGTGCGCTGCATGACCAGGAAAACCTCCTCCACCACCCTCCCCATGACCTCCCGGGTATGGGGAAACTCGCCGAGCACCCCGTAGGGGACCTCGAATATGGCCCCGAGCGCGTTGAGGGCACAGTTGTAGAGCATCTTTGCCCACAGGTCCCTGCCGACAGAAGGGGCGACGGAACAGGGAATCCCCCCGGCGGACATCGCCTCACAGAAGGCATCCAGGCCGGAAGGCACGTCGGCGAACAGGCTCCCGATGCGGATCGCGTCGGCATGAACGGTCACCACCACGCGGTTCTTTCGGGGCCTGATAAAGCCGGTGATCACGCGGGCATTGAAGACGCGTTCGGCCGGGAAGAAGGCGGTGAACAGCTGGGCGCCTCCCCAGCCGTTCTGGAACAGGACGATGTTGCCGCTGGCTCCCAGCAGGCGGGGGTGGGAGGAGAGGTCCCGCGCCGCTTCCTCTGAATCGTGGGCCTTCGTGCTGACGATGACGAAGTCGTAGGCGCCCCCGGGAAGATCGTCGAGGGAGAGACAGGCGCGGAAGGTTCCCGGCCCCGCATGGTGGGTGCCGAAGATCCCCTCTCTTGTCAGCCCTTCCCCGGAAAGGAGCGAGGCGGTGTGATCACGGGCGATGACGTCCACCTCCTGGCCCGACTTGATGAGGCAGCTCGCCACGCCGAGCCCCACCGCTCCGCCGCCGTAGATCAGGATCTTCACGGCCTCACCACCTCCACGGCAGCCGGGGGAACCCAGGGAAGAAAAATTTTTTCGAGCTGAAAACTCCCCGTCAGAAAATCAGGGAAGAGAATCCCCTGCAAAAACGCCCCGGACAGGTTACCTCTCTTCGAGAAACCTTCCGCGGCACGATAGCGAACCAGGCAGATCACGCTCGCCTCCCTTCCCGTGTCGGGAAATCTGGCACCCTTTCTATTTCAGATGCCGGCAAGCGTCCTCGGCTTTGCCGTCACCTTTCCTGCTGCAGCATCTCCCCGAAGGAGATCTTCCGGTACCCGCCGGGCGGATCGAACTCGGAGTCGGGGATGGCTTCCTTTCTGACCTCCACGACCTCCTCCTGGTCCGACACCGAGCCTTCCCCGTAGGAGCGCATCTTGAGGGGATATCCTTTCGTGAAGAGCTCCCTGAACTGCGGGGTGGCATAGGGAGAGCTCGAGACGTCCAGGCCCGCCTCTCCCAGGGTGCAGCCGGCCATCTTCGACGTCATGTCCGCAAGCTTGCTCAAGCTCCTGAACTCTTTCAGGATCGCTTCGTCGTCGGTGAGCCAGATCTCCTCGAAGAGCGCGCCGTTGACCTCGACCCGGTATTTCGTCGTGGGAAGCCCCGCAATCTCCCCGCCGCTTCCCGTTCCGGTCACCCTCACATCGGGAGGAGCCTGCGGTTTCTTCTGCTTCGCCATCTCCATGAACTGCCGCACCATAGCCCGTTCCTCTTCGCTCATCCCCTCCATGGCTGCCCCGATCGCCCCGGAGGCCTCGCTGCAGAACTCGTCGACCGTCCCGCTGCTGTATGCCTGCCGCTCACGATCGACGATGGTCAGCACCCCGCTGTTCACATCGAAGATCATCGTCTGCGCATCCTCCTCCGAGACCTCCTTGAACTTGCCCCCGGATATGAGGGTCCTGCTTCCGCTCCGGTCAACCAGCATCACGCCGGCCCCGGAGGTGGCGGCCAACAGCAGCACAAGGGCGAGAACCGGCAGGAAAACTCCCCCTACTCTCTTCATCCTTCCTCCCTCCCGCTGATTTGAGATGACAACCCTTCCACGAGGACATTGTAACCCGCGGCTTAAATTCGTCATAGGCTATTTATCGGGAGCGGCCCCCGGGCGGGGCGAGCAGCGGCTGCGAATTTCAGGAACGGCAAGAAGAGCAAGAATCGGGTTGCTTCTTTCCCCTCTATCGCCCACCATTGAACTATGAGCCGGCAATCGATTTCAAAGAGCTCCTTGACCAGGGATTACGAGAGAGTGGAAAAGGCGATACGCTTCATCGAGGGCAAAACCGGGGGCCAGCCCTCCCTCGCCGAGGTGGCAGAGCACGTGGGACTGAGCGAATACCATTTTCAGCGCCTCTTCAGGCGCTTTTCCGGCGTCAGCCCGGAGAGGTTTCTTCAATTTCTGACCGCTGAATATGCACGGGGAATCCTCTTGAGATCTCGAACCGTCCTCGAAGCGGCCATCGATGCGGGCCTGTCGGGGCCCGGACGCCTCCACGACCTCATGGTCAGCGTCCACGCCATGACGCCGGGTGAGGTGAAGAATTTCGGGGGGGGATCGACCATCCGATACGGAGTTTACGACAGCCCCTTCGGAGAATGCCTGATCGCCGCCACAGAGCGCGGGGTTACCAGGCTCACGTTCATTCCACCGGGAGAGTTTGACCGGAAGTTTGCCGATCTCACTCTGCGCTGGCCCGGGGCAACATTCCGGGAGGACCGCAAGGGTACCCGTCCCCTGATAATGAGGATTTTTTCCCGGAACCGGAGGGAGGGCGAATACCCGATAAGCCTCCACCTTGCGGGGACGAACCTCCAGATCCGGGTCTGGGAGGCACTGCTGCACATACCTCCCGGGGCCTTGGTCACGTATGGTGATCTCGCCGAAAGTGCCGGTTTCCCCGGGGCCGCCCGAGCCGTCGGCACGGCCGTGGGCCAGAACCCTGTCGCCTATCTCATCCCGTGCCACCGGGTTATCAGGTCGACCGGGGCCTTCGGCAACTACGGCGGGGGACCGGCGAGAAAGAAGGCGATCCTGGGATGGGAGGCAGCCCGGTTCGGCGGCAGCGAAGACTTTCGTCCCTGATCAGCCCTCACCTCTTCCCGATCCGGTACACGTAATCACCGATCCTGCGGACCCGGGCCATCTCGGCTTCGGTGAGGGGCCCCCCATCGAGGGTGGCGAGGGCATCGTCCACCTCTCCTTCGCTTCTCGGCCCCGTCTGGCAGACGTCCACGTACGGGCTCGTGAGAACGAAGCGGTAGCACTCCGATGAGGTCAGAGGCCGCTCGCCCGGGGGCATCCGCTTCGCCTTGAGCAGGCTCCCCCAGCGGGTTGCCGTAAAGGCCATGATACCGGGCCGGTTTTCCCGGGGCAGGTGGGGGAATACATCCTTCTCCGCTCCCCGGTGGGCGGCGTTGTAGCGGATCATGTAGACGTCGATGGGAAGATCGTCCCTTTGGGCAAGCGCGCCGAAAAGGGCGCGGTTGTGGCCCGACAGGGCGAGATACCGGACAACCCCCCGATCTCTGAGTCTCACCGCCTCGTCGATGACGCGTTCCGACGGGACCCTGCTGTATCCGCCAAGGATGAGGATATCGGCACGCTCGATCAAGAGCGCACGAAGCCCCCTGTTCAGGAAGGTTTCCATGAGGTACCCCAGGTGATCGTAGGACTGGAGCGCTACTACGATCCGGTCCCGCTGATGGCGCACCAGGTTCCGTATGGCATCTCTCATGCTCCGGCGCCTGATGGCTCCCCAATAGAAAAAGTTGACGCCGCCCTCGTGGTAGGCTCTCTCCAGGGCCGCAGCGGGGGCCCCGTATGATGCCCCGATACAGAGCCTGCTCACGGCAAGGCCCGTGCGCCCCAGGGAGACATGGGCCCTGAAACCTGCCATCATTTCCCCATTCTCAAGCGCCACGGCAAAGACCTCTTCCCGGCATTTCACCAATACTATCACGGAACTGCCCGGCTCGAGAAATCGGAAAGATGCACACCGGTGCGACCCCGTGAGATGCCCCGAATGGATCGGCGGCGGGCAGGAGCCGCGGCAAACCGGGCTCCACGGGACGGCTGGATTCCCGGCCCGGAGGGTGATACAACTATCGTGTGTGAAGAAGCGAAGGAGGTGCCTATGAAAGTCGCCTTTATCGGCATGGGAACCATGGGAGCACCCATGGCTTTGAACATCCTCAAGGCGGGATATGATCTCACCGTGCACAACCGGACGAGGGAAAAGGAGGAGCCCCTGGCCAGAGAGGGGGCGTCACGGGCCCTGACGCCCCGTAACGCGGCAGGGGGCTGCGACCTGGTCATCACCTGCGTCAGCGACACCCCCGACGTGGAAGACGTCATCCTCGGAGAGGCAGGGGTAATCCACGGTGCGAAACCGGGGGCCCTCGTGGTGGACATGTCCACGATCAGCCCACGCGCCACCCGGCGCATAGCGGAAAGGCTCGCGGAAAAGGGCGTTCAGATGATCGATGCACCCGTCTCGGGCGGCTCGGAGGGGGCCAGGAAGGGAACCCTGTCCATCATGGTGGGGGGGGAGGCGAAAGACGTGGAACGGGCGGGACCGGTGCTGGCCGTAATGGGAAGCACGATCACCCACACCGGGCCGGTGGGGACCGGTCAGCTCACCAAGGCCATCAACCAGATCATCGTGGCAGGCACCTACTTCAGCGTTGCCGAGGGTATCGCGCTGGGGCTGAAAGCGGGGCTCGACATGGAAAAAGTGGTCCGGGCGGTCTCCGGCGGGGCTGCGAGCTCCTGGGCGCTCGTAAACCGTTCCGGGAACATGATCGACAACACCTACCCCCCGGGATTCAGGCTCAGGCTTCACCGGAAGGACCTGGACATCGCCCTTGAAATCGGACGGGAGCTGGGCGTCGTTATGCCCGTGGCTGCCAGCGTGGCGCAGGCGGAGACGGGGCTGATCGCCCGGGGATACGGCGACGAGGATATCTCGGCCATCGCCCGCAGCATCCGGGAGGCGTCGGGTATCTAGGAGGGAAGGAGCCGCACGTGTCACCGCTTGACAGGGCAATGGGGGGTATACTATATTACCGGGAACGGGAAATTTCCTCCCGAACCTTCACTATCATTGAAAAAAGGGGTCGATAGACGGTCAGACATCAATCACCCATCGAAAATGCAAACCGGCACCGTATTGGAAAGAGAGAGAGATCCATGATCCGTATTGATGGGCTCACCAAGCACTACGGCAGCGTCCGGGCCGTGGACGGGATCAGTTTCGAGATTGCCCGGGGAGAAATCATCGGGCTCCTCGGGCCAAACGGCGCCGGAAAGACGACAACCCTGCGGATTCTCACCTGTTTCCTGCAGCCCACGTCGGGAAGCATCTACGTGAACGATTACAGCATTCACGAGCACCCGCTGGAAATCAAGAAAATGATCGGCTACCTTCCCGAATCGGCCCCCCTCTACCCGGAGATGCTGGTGTACGACTTCCTCGCCTTCGTGGCCGATGTGAGGCGGCTGTCGGGAAAAAGGAAAGAATCCAGGATAGGGGAGGTGGCCGGGCTGTGCGGAATTTCAGAGGTCATGCACAAGCCCGTGCAGGAGCTCTCCAAGGGGTACAAGCAGCGGGTCGGCCTCGCGCAGGCCATGATGGACGAGCCCGAGATACTCGTGCTGGACGAGCCCACCTCGGGGCTCGACCCGAACCAGATCGTCGAGATCCGGGACATCATCAAGGAAATCGGCAGGGAAAAGACCGTGATCCTGTCGACCCACATCCTGAGCGAAGTGGAGGCCACCTGCGACCGGGTCGTCATAATCAACCGGGGCAGGATCGTCGCCGACGGGGCGACGGAGGAGCTGAAAGAGGGAACGGGAAGGGAATACACCGTCAGCGTTTCCCTGAAGAACGCAGACTTTTACGAGGTCAAAAACGCCTTCGAGGGGCTGCCCGGCGTCACGGAAACGACGCTGAACAGCTTCGAAAACGGGATCCTCGACTTTTCCCTCTCCATCAGCGATGAAGGGGACCTGCGTCCCGACATCTACCGCATTATCAGGGAGAGGAACTGGCTCCTTCTGGAATTTCGCAGGGATACACGGGCCCTCGAGACGATTTTCCGGGAGCTGACCCGGGAGGGCCAGCGATGAAAAACGCGGCCCACATATTCGTCAAGGAATTCAAGGGGTACTTCATTTCCCCCATCGCATACATCGTCATCTCCCTGTTCCTCATCCTGTCCGGCTGGTTCTTCTTCTCCACCTTCTTCCTCTTCAATCAGGCGGAGCTCCGGAGCTTCTTCTCCCTGCTTCCAGTGATGTTTTCCTTCGTCATCCCCGCCGTCACCATGCGCCTCTTCTCCGAGGAGTTCAACACGGGCTCCTTCGAGCTGCTCTCCACCATGCCCGTATCTTCCGCGGAGATCATCATCGGGAAGTTCCTTGCCGCTTTTTCCTTCGTCGTCCTCATGCTCATCCCCACCCTCTCCTACGGTATCTTCATCTCCTTCATGGGGGACCTGGACATCGGCCCATGGATCGGCGGCTACGCGGGGGCAATGCTCATTGGCGCGGCATTCTCGGCCATCGGGCTCTTCGCCTCATCGCTCACCCGGAACCAGATCATCGCCTTCATCGTCGGGATGACCATCTGCATCGTTACAACCCTCGTCGACAAGATGCTCTTCTTCCTCCCCGAGGCAGCCCTCAGCGTCTTCCAGTTCCTCGGCGCCGATTTTCACTTCCAGAACATTTCCCGGGGGATCCTGGACTCGAGAGACGTTCTCTACTTTTTGAGCGTCTGCTTCGTCATGCTCTACCTGACCCACCTGGTAATCCAGGAAAAGAAGTGAGGGGCCGGCCATGAGAAGAGCCCTCAACCTTACCAGGTATTACCGGTTCATCATGTACGCCATCGTCGTGGTCCTGGTAAACGTCGCCGGCGCGACCCTCTTTTTCAGGGTCGACCTCACCTCCAGCCGAGTCTACTCGCTGTCCCGGGCGAGCAGGGAAGCCGTTGCAACCCTTTCCGAACCCCTCACGATCAAGGTGTTCTTCACGGGCAACCTCCCCGCGCCGTACAACAACATCGAGCGCTACCTCGGCGACCTGCTGCAGGAGTATGCCGTGGCCGGAAACAGATATTTCAATTACGAGTTCTTCAACGTCTCCAGTGATGGCGACGAAAGGGCCCGGCAAAACCAGGAGGCCGCCCGGAACTACGGCGTTTTCCCCGTCCAGATACAGAAAATAGAGCAGGACGAGATGAAGTTTCAGACGGCCCACATGGGGATGGTTTTCATACACGGCGATATCATCGAAACCATTCCCACGATCACCTCCACGGAGGGGCTCGAGTTCCAGGTAACATCGACAATCAGGAAAATGAACAACAAGATCAGCGCCCTCCTGTCCTTGAAGGAAAATATCTCGGTAAAGCTGTTCCTCTCCTCCTCCCTCGAGGTCGTGGCCCCCTACATGAACCTTGCCGGCCTTTCCGACCTCCCGGGTGAAACAGAGAAGCTCGTTTCCCGGTTGAACGAAAAGAACTACGGCAGGCTCGCATTTTCGCACCTCGATCCGAGCCGGGATGCAGACGGCAGGAGGGAGGCGGAAGGGCACAACATCCTCTCCCTCAGGTGGGAGGAATTCAAAGACAGAAAGGGCAGGACGATACCGGCCGACAGCGGGTACGCGGGAATCATCGTCGGGCATGGCGACAGGAGGGAGGAGATACCCCTCATCAGGGTGGTACGGATCCCCGTCTTCGGAACGCAGTACCTCCTCGCGGAAATGGAGGAGCTCGAAGGGGACATCGAAAACACCATCGAAAACATAATCGACGTCAACGAAAAGACCGGGTACCTCGCCGACCACGGCACCCATCCCCTCGAAACCACCCAGGGTGCTTTCGGCCAGCCGGGGACGGAGCCGCTGTCCCGGTTCGGCAGTCTCCTTTCGGCGGAGTACACGGTCACCCCGGTAAAAATCAAAGAGGAGGGTATCCCCGAGGGCATACGATCCCTCATCATCGCCGGCCCCCGAGAGCCATTCACGGACTATGACCTCTACCAGATCGACCAGTTCCTGATGAAGGGGAGAAACCTCGCTATCTTCCTCGACCCCTTCGAAGAGTCGGCACCACAGGGGGGGATGGCGATGGGAGGCGGACCGGCGGCTTCCAGGCCAATCGAGACGGGGCTGGAAAAGCTCCTGGCCCATTATGGGATAACGGTCAAAAAGTCCTACATCATGGATGAAAACTGCTTCAAGCAGAGCATCTCACGGGCTTTCGGCGGAGGAGAGCGGCCCATCTACTTCGCGCCGATCATCAAAAGCGAGTTCATCAACAATGACGTACCCTTTCTGAAAAACATCAAGGGCCTGATCATGCTGAAGGCATCACCGGTGGAGATAGAAGACGAAAAAATAAAGAAAGCCGGCCTCAAGGCGGAAAAGCTCTTCTCCTCCTCCGAGAGGTCCTGGGAAATGGCAGAAGGGATAAACCAAAACCCCCTGTTCATGCAACCGCCAACACAGGAGGATGCATACCGGCAGATGGCAATCGCCTATACCCTCGAAGGCCCCTTCCCGAGCTATTTTGCCGACAGGCCCGTCCCGGTGAAGGAGGAGGAGACCGAGGGGGAAGGGACGGCCGGGAAGGGTGCTGCCGATAAGGCGAAAGGCGGCGTTACACCCACCCTCCTGACCACGGCCGAAACCATCGAAAAAGGCAAGCCGGGTAAGATCTTTCTCATCGGGACCTCGGAAATCCTGAAGAACAACGTCATGGACGACGAGGGCAGGAGCCCGAACGCGCAATTTATCATGAATGTCATCGATTACGCAAACGACAGGGAGGACAACGCCGTGATGCGCACCAAGGCCCAGCGGTTCAACCCCCTGATGGATGTGGGGCCCGCAACGAGGACCTTCGTCAAGACGGCCAACATCGTGGGGCTTCCCGTGATCGTGGTCATCGCGGGGCTCTTTGTCTGGTTCAGGCGCAAATCGCGAAAACGGATGGTCCAGGAAATGTTCGGCAAAGCGTGACGGGGGCGCGGATCATGAAAGTGAAAAGGGAGTTCCTCATACTGATTGCGGTCATCGCGGCGCTGTCGCTCTATATCTTTCTCCAGAAGAGAGGGAAGACCCACTACGCGATGCCGGCGCTGGAAAAGATAGCCGCACCGGACATAGCGAAAATAACGATACGAAAGGGATCCTCTGAGATAACCCTCGAGCGGGATTACGAGCGGTGGGTGATACTCCCCCAGAAATACCCGGCCGACCCCGGGAAGGTCAAGGACATGATCGACGCGGTAGGCTCCCCCGCGCTGACCGCCCTCGCCTCTGAATCGAAGAACTACGGGATCTACGACCTTGACGACGAGCAGAGGACCTCCGTGGAAATAGCCGGCCCCCGGGGCGCACTGCGAAAGATGGACATCGGGAAGACGGCGCCCTCCCGCCGCCACACCTTCGTTCGGATCGGCGACGACCACCGGGTCTACCACGCGAGTGGAAACCTGAAGGGCACCTTCGACAAAGACGTTTTGGCCCTTCGCGACAAAAGCGTCCTGAAGATTGACGGCGAGGTCGAGGAAATATCCCTTTCCGAGGGAAAAAGGCAGATAACCTTCCTTATGCGGCCGGAACCGGCACCACCCCCTTCCAGCGCGGAGGGAGAAACGAGCAACGAGAAGCAGGGCGAAGGGGAAGGAAAAGAACATTCCCGGTGGATAACCGCTGACGGAAAAAGCGCCGTGGATACAGAAGTGGAGGAGATCATCGACACGGCGAAAAACCTTCGATGCGACGGGTTCGTAGAAGATAAAACGAAAGAAGACCTGAAAAATCCCCTCTTCACCCTCACCCTCAGGGGTGCGGGCGAGTTCGCCCTCTCTCTCTTCGAGAAAAAAGAGGACCGGTACGTGGCAACCTCGTCGGGGAGCGACTTTCCCTTCCTGCTCTCCGAGTTTGCGGTGAAGAGGATCAGAAAAGACCCCGACTCGCTGATCGCGGGAGAGAAGGACAGGGCGAGGTGAACAAAAAAACGGTGAAGCGAAAAGACCGAGCACGTTCGAGGGCGGTCCGAACCGGGAAAAATGAGCGAAATAAATGAGTAAGAAGGGGACCTTCTTGCTAAAATGAAGTGATATGAGTCATGAAAAAGTGGCGATGTCTCATCTGCGGGCACATCCACTTCGGTCACGCCCCTCCCGAACTGTGCCCGGTATGTCGCGTGCCCGCGGATAAATTTGCGCTCGATTCCGAATGAACAGGGTTTCCTGAAAAATACGCAAAACGCAAGGTGAACCAAGTGTCTGAATATCTTTCGAGAGACAGAAAGGACGTGGGATGGCTCACCAAGAACATCCCCTGCAGGACATTTTGCCCGGCGGGTACCGACATACCTGCCTACATCGACGCCATAGCACAGGGCGAGTACGCGATGAGCTACGAGATCAACCGGAGGGACAACATATTTCCGGGGATCCTGGGCAGGGTGTGTACGCGTCCCTGCGAAGCCCCCTGCAGGCACGGGTACGAGGGCCTGGGGGACCCCGTCGCGATCTGCTACCTGAAGAGGGTGGCCTGGGACAGGGGAAGGTTCGACGTCTCGAAGAGCTGGAAGAGGGAGGATCCCACGGGGAAAAAGATCGCCGTCGTCGGATCGGGACCTGCCGGTCTTGCCTGCGCGAACGACATGGCGCTTCTCGGGCACGAGGTAACCATCTACGAGAAAGAAAAGATCCCCGGGGGAATGATGACCCTGGGAATCCCCAAGTTCCGCCTCCCGAAGGAGGTCACCGACTTCGACATACAGTCCGTTTTGAGCCTTGGCGTCGGCCTGAAGACCGGCGTGACCCTGGGCGAGGACATCTTTCTAGCTGACCTCTCCCGGGAGTACGATGCCGTCGTGGCCGCGCTGGGCACGATGGAGACCGTCAGGCTGGGAATCCCCGGCGAGGAGGGGGAGGGGGTTCACCTTGGCCTGGACTTCATGATGAGGGTCAACAAGGGAGACATTGACGGGGTTCCCGAACGGGTGCTCGTGATCGGCGGGGGCTTCACCGCCGTAGACTGCGTGAGAAGCTCGGTCCGCCTCGGGGGAAAGGAAGTGAAGCTCATCTACCGGAGGACCCAGGCGGAAATGTACATAGACAAGCACGAGCTCGAAGAGATGGAGGTCGAGGGAATCGAGGATACCTACCTTGTTTCTCCCGTTGAGGTGATGCGGAACGGGAAGGGGGAGGTGGAGGCCGTAAAGTGCGTGAGGAACGTGCTGGGCGAGGCAGACGCGTCGGGGAGGAGAAGTCCCGTTCCCGTGGAAGGGTCCGAGTTCGTCATCGAAACGGACTACCTCATCGCCGCCATCGGCCAGCGCGCGGAAAAAGCCCCCCTTGAAGGCTTCATGGACAAGAAAAAAGTGAAAGATTTCCGTTTCGGCAGGCAGAACGTCTTTATCTGCGGCGACGTACGGACCGGCGCCTCGAACATAATCGAGGCAACGGCCGAAGGAAAGATGGCGGCAGACAGGATCCACGTGTTTTTGACGGGGAAAAAGCCCCTGAAGGTGGCCGTGTCGATAAAGGACCTCCCGGGCCCCGATACGGGCAGGGAGAGGAGTTACGACTTCATCGAGCTCCAGCACATGCCGACCCTCGAACTCAAGGAAAGGTTCGACATGCGTGCCGAGGTGCAGCAGGGCTTTAACGACGACACTTCCCTCCTCGAAGCCAGGCGATGCTACCTCTGCGACCACGACTACCAGATCCATATCGACCGCTGCATCTACTGCTGCGCCTGCATCGAGGCGATGCCGAGAAAGTGCATTTTTCTCGCAAGCGACGTGAACGTGGACGATGACGGCTCCATGGAAGTCCTCGAGGCCAACGGCTGGGATGAGGTCGCGGCGGTCGTCATCGACAACATCGAGTGCATCCGCTGCGGCAACTGTATACGGGCCTGCCCGGTCGACTGCATCTCCGTGGCAAAGGTCCGTCCACTCACAGAAAGAGGGGACTAAATGCCCGGGAAGAAAAGAAAGTACGTCATTATCGGAGCGGGCGTGGCCGGCGTGGCCGCTGCCCTGGCAATCAGGGAGCAGGACGGGAACGCCTCCGTAACGCTCGTGGACGAGGAGGCCGACTTCCCCTACTACCGCTTCCTGCTCGGCGACGTGATTCTCGGCACGAAGGACGAGTTGGGAATCCTGATCAAGGGCGAAGACTTCTTCGATGAGAAGGGGATACGCCTGCGGAGGGGCCAGAAGGTGCTGAAGCTCTCCGTCGATGGAAAATATGTCTTCCTCTCGAACAACGAGAGGCTCGCATACGACGCGATCCTCATCTCCGTCGGCAGGAGGGAGATCATCCCGGCCCACCTGAAGAAGTACTCCCCCTGGCTCTCACTCTTTTCCAGCCTGGAGGACACGCTGAAGATAAAGAGCCTGATCCCCCGGGCGAAACGTGCCGTGCTCCGGGGAAAGGGGTTCAACGCCCTCGAACTTGCCAGGGTGCTGCTGCGATCGGGCCTCGAGGTGGCGCTGGTCACGCCGGACAGGCGCCTGAACTACCCTTCGCTTCCCGAGGAGGAAAACGAGCAGCTGAGAAGACTTATCACCGATGCGGGCATCATATTAGAGGAGGGCGAGGATATCAACAGGATCGAAAAAGACGGGATGGACACGTACCGGGTAGAGCTTTTATCGGGGGAAACGATGGAGGCCGAGATCGTCTTCGCGTCGGGAGGGTTCGCGCCGAAGGTCGATTTTCTACATGATTCAGGGGTTTACCTGAACCAGGGCGTCATCGTTGACGACTACATGCAGTCGACGTCGGAGTCCGTTTTTGCCGCAGGAGACTGTGCGGAGATCTATCACCCCGCCCTCAAGCGCTACTGGGTGAACCTGGGATATCCCAACGCGCGGACGCAGGGCACCGTGGCGGGCAAGAACATGGCCGGGGAGCTGCTCATCAAGCTCGACATCGATAAAATGAAGCCATACACCATCTTCGGCCGCGAACTCTACGCGAGGTGGTGGGACTGATGAAAAGAAAAGAGATCACCATTCAGGCAACAGGCGGCGCCGGCGACGGTTCCCTGGCAACGGGGGCGCTGATCGCGAGGGCATTCGTCCGTCTCGGCTACTACATCCTCATCCACGACACCTTTCCCGCGGAAATCAGGGGGTTTGGCAAATCGATTTCCGAGGTGAGGATTTCCACCCGGGACGTGGCGGCGAAGTCGGACGCATCGGACGTCCTGATCGGCTTGAACAACCTCTTTGCAATCGAGCAGATACCGGACCTCTCCGAGCGCGGAATAATCATTTTCGACAGCAAACCCGGGATCACGGTCAAGGACATGGAATCGATCCCCAACCACGCGGGAAACCTCATGCGGTGCTACGGCGTGCCCCTCGAGTACGAGGCGCAGAAGGCAACGGGGAAAAAGCTGGGGAAAAACGTGGTGGCCGTGGGATTTCTCTCGAAGCTGCTGGATTTCCCCCCGGCGGAGATGATCGAGATCCTGAAGGAGCTCTTCGCCAGAAAGGGCGAGGAGGTCCTCAATAACAACATCGCCCTCTTCATGAGCGGGTACGAGTACGAGGACATCGAGTACAAAAAAATCGAGCTCGAGCCCCCCCCGCACGCGGGGGAAAAATACACCATCACCTCGGGCAACGACGCCATGTCAACGGGTGCCATCAATGCGGGCCTGGCGTTCTTCGCGGGCTATCCCATAACTCCGGCCTCGAAGATCATGGAGAACCTGGCCCTGAAACTCCCGAAATACGGCGGCGTGCTCCTGCAGACGGAAGACGAGATCGCGGCGATCGGCGCCGTTCTCGGGGCATTCTACACGGGAAAGCGGGCGATGACCGCCACCTCGGGCCCCGGGCTTTCGCTCATGACGGAGATAATCAATCTCGGCGTCATGACGGAAACCCCCATGGTGATCATAAACGCCATGCGGGGAGGGCCCTCGACGGGACTCCCCACCAAGGTCGAGCAGGCCGATCTGAACCTCGCCCTCTACGGAGGCCACGGGGACAGCCCGAGGGTCGTGCTCGCGCCGGCGACGATCGGCGAGTGTTACAGCATCATACAGGATGCCCTCGACGTGGCGGAGAAATACCAGACCCCGGTCATCGTCCTCTCCGACAAGATGCTCGGCATGTCCTACGTCGCCGTGCCCTCAGACACCCTCGAGGAGAAAAGAGCTTCTACGCGTCTGGCCTACGCCGGAAGACCCCAAGATTACATGCGCTACCTGGTCACGCCCGACGGGGTATCTCCCTGGGTCATTCCCGGAGAGGAGGGGATCTCCTATACCGCCACGGGCCTGGGCCACGACGAGATGGGAGCGCCCAATTACGACATCGAGGTCAACCGGGAGCTGGCGGAGAAGCGCTTCAGGAAATTCGACGCCATGCTCGCCGATCTGCCGCCGCCCGAATTTTTCGGGGACGAGGATGCGCCGAATCTCCTCCTTACCTGGGGCTCCACATTCGGATCGGTTCTCGAGGCGGTGGAGAGGCTCACCGAACAGGGCTACCGTCTGCGATTGGCGAAGGTAAAGACCATCTATCCGCAACACGAGGATATCATGGAGGAGGCGCTCTCCCGGGCCGAAAAAATCATCATTCCCGAGCAGAACCAGTTCGGCCAGTTCGCCAGGTTCATCAAGGGGCACTACGGAGTGAGCGCCGAGGAGGTTCACCTTCCCTCGGGCGAGCCGGTCAGGCCCGGCGATGCGGAAAAAATGATCAAAGGCAGGTTGGACTCATGAGCAGGGTAAAGAGAAAGGATGAGATACTCGTAAGCCTGGCAAGGGTACGGAAGAAAAAGCTCGTCGAGAAACATGGCAGGCTGAGGCCCATATTCTGCGGGGGCTGCGGGCACTTCGCCGCACTCCACGCCATCTACCACGCCATGTCCGAGCTGGATATCAAGTCTCACGAGCTGGTGATCGTCTCCGGGATCGGGTGTTCGGGCAGGATGCCGGGGTTCGTGAAGTGCTACGGTCTTCACGGCGTCCACGGCAGGGCCCTCCCCGTTGCCACGGGAGTCAAGCTGGCAAACCCGTCACTTCAGGTGATGGTCGTGGGAGGCGACGGCGACGGCCTCGGCATCGGCGGCGGCCACCTCCCCCACGCGGCGCGATCGAACGTGGACATGACCTACCTGCTCCTGGACAACGCGGTATACGGCTTGACGAAGGGACAGGTGGCTCCCACCACCCCCTACGGGGACAAGACCTCGACGACTCCCTACGGTAATCCGAGCAGGCCCCTTGACCCTGTCGCGCTCTCCCTGGTTCACGGCGCGACCTTCATTTCGCGCGGGTTTTCGGGGTATCCCGACGACCTGAACGACATGGTGGCAAGAGGCATGAAGCACAGAGGGTTCTCCATGATCCACATCTATTCCCCCTGCGTCACCTTCAACAAGAACGAGACCTACGAGCGGTACTACGAAATCAGCGAAAAACTTCCCGACGGGAGGGACCTGACGAACATGAACGAGGCCCTGGGCTTCGCCCTTTCCCGGGAGAAAACCTACCTCGGGATCTTTTACCAGCAGGAAGGGCCCACCCTCGAGGAGAACATGCTTCGCGTCATCGAGAACCAGGGAACGTTTAACGACGGGCGGATCACCGCCTCGCTGAAGGAGAAGAAAGTCACCGGGGCGAAGAAAAAGGCAACCTAGGCGAAACCCCGGCACAAAATAAGCGGGCGCTCTTCCCCTCATCCCCTTCATCAGCCCACGAACTCTCCCCTTCAGCACCACGACCATGTTCTTTGTGAACTTACCAGGAAATTTCCCGGAACCCGATTCTTTATTTTTTCGCTTAATATTTATGCGAAAAAATTCCGATAAGGGTAAGAGAATATGACGGAAGTGTCATACATGAGCGATTGGAACGAAACGTCGATGACACCGTCGACTTTGCGGACAAACGGATGTCGTGCCGATGAACACGGAAAACCGGGGAACCATACTGATCGTCGATGATGAGCCGAACCTTCTGCAGACCATCTCCATACTGCTGAAGAAGAACGGCTACATGCCCTTCGTGGCGATGAGCGCAGGGGAGGCCATCGAGCAGCTGAAGGAGAACAGTTTCGACGCCGTTATGGCCGATATCAGGATGCCCGAAACATCCGGCCTCGAACTTCTCGACAGGATCCGGGGCTTCAACCCCGAAATCCCCGTTATTCTCATGACCGCCTTCGCCGACTTCTACGCGGCCGTTGACGCAATCAAGCTGAAGGCGTTCGATTTCATCCTGAAGCCCCACGAGAACAAACACATCCTCCACTCAGTCGAAAAAGCGGTAAATTATCACAAGCTCATCCTGACTGAAAAAAACTATAAAATTCATCTCGAGGAAACGGTGCGGGATAAGACGGAGAAGCTCAAACAGGCCCTGGGAACGCTGAGAAACACGAGCCGGGAGATGATGCAGCGCCTGGCAACCGTCTCCGAGTACCGGGACACCGACACGGGAGCCCACATCCAGAGGATAGGGTTATACTCGGAGAAGATTGCCGAAAAGATCGATATGCCGGCGGATTTCATACGGACGATCAAGTTTGCCAGCACGCTGCACGATATCGGCAAGGTAGGCATTCCCGACAGCGTGCTCCTGAAACCGGGAAACCTCACCCAGGAAGAGTTCGAAATTATCACCACCCACACCTCTATCGGGGAAAAAATGCTCGCCGGCTCATTTTATCCGGGAATGCAGATGGCGGCGTCGATCGCCCTGACCCACCACGAGAAATGGGACGGGTCGGGGTACCCCCAGCAACTGAAGGGCAATGCAATCCCCCTGGAGGGGAGGATCGTTTTTATCTGCGACCGGTACGACGCCATACGGAGCAAGCGGCCGTACAAGCCCCCCGTCGACCATAAAAGAGCCGTAACGATGATAACCGAGGGGAACGCGAACTCGAAGCCGGAGCACTTCGACCCTTTTCTGCTCGAGACATTCATCAGTGTAGCGGGTGACTTCGAAAGCATATACGAAAAGTACCAGAAAAGGACGATAATCTAGAGAGCACCCGGCGTCCGGCCCTGCCGCCCACCCCGGGCCTCCCGCGGGCCCCTTACGCCATCAGCACGCTCAGGATCATCCTCAGGGCGAGAAGGGTTATGACCGCTTTGAACAGCTTCCTGAAAAACTCCTCCGGTAGCCTTTCCCGCAGTCGCGTTCCGGCGTAAGATCCGAGACTGACGGCTACGACCATCCCCCCCATCAGGACGATATACGGATTGAAGAGAAAACCCAGGAGCCCGAAGGTAACGACCTTCATTGCATGGAGCGCCGTCATCATCACGGCCTGTGTGACGACGATGGTGTCCCTCTTCAGCCCCTCGCGGAGGAGAAAGGGCGGGTTCAGCGGCCCCGTGGCCCCGACAATGAGCGTGAGAAAACCCTGAGCGACCCCCAGGGTGAGAAACTTCCCCGGAAGGGGCCTGTCAAACCAGGTCCGCGGGAGCCAGGTAACGAGCAGTATGAAGCAGGCGAGGGCGAGGAGGATGTAGCGGGAAGGCAGCCGCACCACAAAGCGCGAACCGGCGGCCATCCCCACCAAAGCACCGGCGGCAAAGGGCATGAAAACGTGCCAGGCGATGTCCCGGAAGCCGAAGAGAGCCCGGCTCGCATTGCTTGCCAGCTGGACGACGCCGTGGACGGGCACCAGTGCCGCGGGGGGCAGAAAAAGAGGCATGAAAGAGATGAGAAGGGTCCCCCCACCCATGCCGATGATCGCCGTCAGGGTGGAGGAGAGAAAGGAAACGATGATCAGCGCGAGGATATCCTGGGCGGCCATTGCGCATCTCTCCGCGGCATTCTCACGAAATACCCACTTCTCCACAGGGTATCACAAAGGAAAGAGTGTCAGGGGCAGGGAAAAAGCGGGCGATCATCCCGGGCAGTATCCGCCCGGAACGTCCAGAACCGTTCCGCCACCCCGTTTCACGGGGAAAGAGACCGGGAGCTCATCAGTTCCTGAAGTTTGCGTGGCACGCGACGCAGACCTCGATGACTTTCCCGAAGCTGCGGGTGATCCCCACCGGGTCTCCCTCGTTGACGGTACGTTCGAATTTGGCGCTCACATCGACGAGGGCCCCGATGAAGCCTTCGTAGGTTTCGATGCTTTCTAGTTTATTGTGCGGCTTCGTGCCCTTGAGGCTCACGGCGACTCCTGCTACCGCCCGGGCAGGTTCCCCCAGCTCTGTGAACTTCCCGTGAATGATGGCGTGGAATACTTTTTCCGTATGCTCTTCCAGCTCTTCCATCGCATGATGGAGAAACCCCATTTTGCCGGGGTGCTCCTCCATCTCCCCCTTGTGTTCCATCGCTGCCGGTGCTTCCTTTTCCGCACGGCTACCGCCCATAACGGAATGGAGGAACATGCTCGAGAGGAGCAATCCGATGACCGCTATCGCGCCGACTATTTTTTTCATGGGTACCACCCCCTGGATGTAATCAGACCTCGAACGTTCTTCGGGGAAACCCCTGAGCCGGCCGGCTCAAAAAGGGGCCTCCCGTTCGCCCTGTGAGTTTTTTACAGGTGTTCTTTCTCGATTATACTATTTCACGGGCCAGCTTGTTGAACGAAGGTGCAGGCCGCGGGGCAGAAAATTCACCCCCCGGGTGATACATCCCCCGTTCGCCCGCCATCTAAGCATATATACCGATCCATCACGGGAGGGATCCCGGAAGGGGGTTGATCGATGCGTGACGGGGACAAGAAAACTCCTCCAAAAAAGGCGATTTTCATCACCGGGGTAAGTTCCGGCATCGGCCATGCCGTTGCGGAAACGTACCTGTCATCAGGGCACAGGGTGTACGGGATAAGCCGCCGAAAGCCAGAGGATCTGATGGGCAGGGAGGGTTTCCACTTCGTCTCCGTCGACCTGGCAAAGCACCACCTGATTCCGCCGGCCCTGGATCGGCTCTTCAGTGGCCACCACCCTCCCGGAATCGCCGTTTTGAACGCCGGGACCCTGGGAAAGTTCGGCGACATCAAAGACACGGACCTTGACCTCATCCGGGAGGTCATGGAATTGAACACCTGGGCGAACAAGCCGATCATCGATTACCTGCTCACCCGGCAGCCCCCCGTATCCCAGATCGTTGCCATATCGACGGGCGCATCCGTAAGCGGGGCCAGGGGGTGGAACGCCTACTCCCTTTCAAAGGCGGCACTGAACATGCTCATCCGGCTCTACTCCCGGGAATTTCCCGACACCCACTTTTGCGCCGTGGCCCCCGGGCTCGTGGATACCCCCATGCTGCAGCAGGTGCTCTCCCTGCCAAGCGACGGCACCCACCCCACCATCGACCGCCTGAAGAGCAAGCGGGGAACGCCCGACCTCCTTCCGCCCGGAAAGGCAGCCAAGAGGCTCATCGGAGTAATAGACCGCCTGCCGGTGGAGGTCGAGAGCGGCTCCTTCGTCGACGTCCGTTTGCTGGGCGGGTAGCTCTTCGTAAGGAATCGGAGAAATTCGCTACCAAGCGGTATAAAACAGCCTGTTCGGGCATCGGGCGAAGAAAGCCTTTTTGTCCGCGTGGCCGTGGAGCCCGGGGTTGACCTCCAAACGCCGTGCCCCACGCGGCCGGTTACCTGAAGAGAGATAAATGGTAAACTGATAAAGGGATAAAAAAGCGATGGTAAAAATGCCCCCGGGGAAATATACGCTCTGTTTCCTGACCTCTATTCCTTTCTCCCTCTGCGCCCTTTCGGCAAGAGACGCCTTTTCTGCGCCGCTGCTCATGGAGGTCGTCCAGGGGGTCTATCCGGCCACGAGAGGGTTCCTCACCCTCTTCGACGTCACGCTCATCCTGCTGATCATGGTTCTTTTATCCCGGAAAAAGAGGCACCTGTGATAGGCGTGAATAACGGCGATCAGGGTCTCTTCCCGCCGAAAATCGTGAAGATGCCGTACTTGTAGTAGCAATCGACCTGGATGAACCCGGCATCGGTGAGCATGGCGAGCTGGTCACCGAGGGTGTCGGGCCTGTTGTCCTCGTTCTCCCTGTAACGCCTGAGAATATCTCCGAAGATATCCTCTTTAAGGCCCAGGGAGCGCTTGCGCTCCTCTATCCACTCTCTCCAGAGGCCCATGTACCACGCTTCGAGCTCATCTTCCCCGGCGCGCACCAGGTCGATGTTCAAAAAATAGCCGCCCGGGATGAGAAGGGAGTGGACCTTCCTGAAAAGCTCCCCCTTTTCAAGGAGCGTGAGGTGATGGATCGCAAGGGAGGAAACGATGAAATTAAAGCTGCCGAGGTCGACATCCCCCGCGATTATTTCCTGAAAGCTCGCCAGGACGTAACGCAGGCTTCTTGAGTCTGCAAGGTTTCGCCTGGCGTGCTCGAGCATATCCTCCGAGCCGTCGACCAGGGTCGCCTCTATCCCGCCGTCAACCTCGATGAGCTCACGCGTTACGATCCCGTCGCCGCATCCCAGGTCGAGAACCCTTCTTTTTTCCCCGCCGGCATTGAAGTGCCGGTAGAAAGACTTCAGGACCTCGAAGAGCCTTCTGCGCTCGATCACGTAGACGTCGGCCTTGTCCCGGTACTCCCTGCTGAATTCGGGATTTGCCCACTCGGAATCGCGAAATTTCGTCATGACCCGGATATGGTAGCACATTTGCCCGGCTATTGATAACGTCCCTCACCGTAAAACCCGCCCGGCCGATATGGTAGGATGAAGGTGAGGGGCAAGACAATGTACCGGGCCATGGAATTCATCGTAAAAGTTCTCTTCTGGGTCATCCTGTTCCTTCTCACCCTGCTGTCCATCTGGCTGGCGGACATGCTGGGGAGCGACTGGCTTTTATTGCTGATTCCGGTATTCTTCGGGGTCCTGGTGTACCTGTTCCTCTACGTGGAGGATTACACCCACGATATTCTCCTCGCCATCGACAGGTTCCTGTACAGGAAACGATAGGACCGGGGGGACGACCCCCGGGACGGCAGACGGGGGCGCCTCGCCGGCGGCTCTCATCCCCCTTCGTCCCGTTCGGCTTCAACCAGGAGGGTCATGCCGCGCAGACCCCTGATGCGCACGCCTTCACCCTTTGCAACCGACCCATGGCCCTCGGCGACTTCCGCCCGCCAGCGCTCTCCCCGGACCAGCACGTAACCGGTCGGGGATAGCGTCTCCTCAGCCGTGCCCCGCTGGCCGACCATGGCGTCCGCATCGCCCCTGTCGTACTTGTCGTAGGCACGCCACACGAAGGGAAAAAGGACTATGTCCTTCACGACCCAGAGCACCACGACTGCACCTGCCACCCACAGCGGGATCTGGACCCAGCGGCGAAGGAGGTAGAGGGCTAGCATTAGAAGGACGATCCCGGGCACCTGGATCAGTACGTAGCGCCTGATGACGCGCTTTGGGTAGCGCTGCACCTTCATCGTACATACCCGCCTGACACAATTGTAGCAGGTTTTCGGGTTACAATACGTTCATCAGGATGGGTGAAAGCGCCTGTCCCGCGGGGCTGGATGTCAACGGCCGCAAAGAGAGGGGGGCAAAACGGTGAAAACAGGCCCGGAAAAAAGGATTTATACGATCGGCACGAGCAACCGCTCCCTGCCCGAGTTTCTCCACATCCTGATGGAGAACGGCGTGAAAACCGTTGTTGACGTGAGGAGATTTCCCACGAGCAGGTTTGGCCACTTCAGGCGGGAAAACCTGGAGCCGTCACTAAAAAAAGCGGGCATCGCCTACCGGTATCTCGGGGACCTTCTCGGGGGCTTCCGGAACGAGGGCTTCCCCGCGTACCTTGAAACCGGGGAAGGCAGGGAAGGACTGGAAACGCTGGAGCGCATCGCCTCGAGAGATCCCTGCGCCATCGTTTGCGCCGAGAAACTTCCGTGGCGGTGCCACCGGCGTTTCATCGGTCACCACTTCCAGGAAGAGGGATGGGATCTGGTTCACATCATCGATGAGAAGAGGGTCTGGCAGCCAAAATGATCAGGGAGAACCCCCTTATCTCGGCAGAAACGCTCCCTCTTTTCCCATGCTCAGCGATCGGAAGCGTCGCCCGTACCGGGACAGCAGCTCGAATCCTCTGGTTTCTCAGCGCTCCCTCTTTTTTCCTCATCCCCGCCTGTTTCCGGGCTTTTAGAAAAAAACTGCCCCATCATCTGAGAACAGAGGTCCATCACCTTCTCCCTGTCGAGGCAGCACCCCGCCTCCTGATCTTTCCTGTCGTCCGGGGTCTTCTCTTTTGCCTCTCCCGCAGCCTGCGCCTGCGGAAAAAACCGCTCCATCATCTCGAGCATCATCTTCATCTTCTCTTCGCTCATGCCGCCTTTCATGTATTCCGACATTTTCTTTTGCATGGACATCGCCTTTTTCTCCTCTTATCCGGGTATCCTTCCCCCCATGCCGCGCGCCGGCGGAGCGCAGAAATGGACAGAACTTACCCGCTTTTTTGCGTGATATCCCGTTTCTTCTCCTCGTATTCCTCCCTGCCGATATCTCCGAGGGCATATCGCTTGTCGAGTATCTCCCCGGGCGAGTCGGAAGGGCCAATGTGGTGTCCGCTGAACGTGTGGGAACCGAAACAGCACAGCGCCCTGCCCCGCCGCCTCACGCTGAGGAGGCAAAGAAGCATCAACGCAAGGGGAATTATCCACCAGTAGGATTCCAGAAAACCCTCTAACCCGCTCATCTCTCTCACCTCCCTTTTGCCCTTATAGACGGGCGCGGGAGGAAATGAGATACACCCTTTCTCGATTTTCGTGATCACATCAGCTTGATTCGTCGGCAGGGCTCTTTCTGTCGCACACCAGGACATTCTGCTCGTCGCGGTCAAAGCTGCAGCCGGACTCGAGCTCCTTTTTCAGCTTTTCCCGCCCGCGGTGAAGCCTGATCTTGACGGTGTCGAGGCTGATCCCCAGAATTTCGGCGATCTCCTGGTTCCTGAAACCCTCCACGTCGGCCAGGAGAACGACGGCGCGGTAATTCTCGGGAAGCCTGTCAATGAACTCGTGCACACACTCGCTCATCTCCTCGCGGATAAGCTGCCGGTCGATGGAAGGCTTCTTCTCGCCTGTCCACACATCTTTGTCCTCGAAGGCTTTCCCTGCTTCCGAGACCGATTTTTTCGATGCCTCCTGCCTTTCCGCCGGGCTCCGCAGCCTGTCCATGGCAACGTTCGTGGCGATGCGGTAAATCCACGTGGAGAGCTTCGACTCCCCCCGGAAATCGGAAAACCCCCTGCTGACCCGCACGAAGACCTCCTGGGTCAGGTCCTCGGCCTCGCGGGCATTGACCAGCTTTGCCAGATAGCGGGTGATTTTTGGCTGATAAAAGCCATACAGGACATCGAACTCCAAATTTTTTTCCGTCACTGCCTCTCCCCCCTTACGGTTTGACTCCGAAAACGCTTATGCTGAGGACCGAATCCAGAACATCTGCCAGGCTCTCTTTCGTCACCTTCAAACTTTCCAGGATCCCCTCCGCGATGGGATCGTTTGACGACCACTGAGCGGGAAACGCGCGCTCTTGAACTATTTCCACCTGCACAAAACCCGCCCCCCTGATAGCGTGCAGGTATTCGTCCTTCAACAAGGCCCCGGAAATGCAGCCCACATATGCTTCGATCGACTCACTCACGGCATCGGGAAGCCGGGAGAGCAAAACGATGTCGGAGATCATGAGCCTGCCGCCCGGTTTCAGAACCCTGAAGGCCTCCCGGAAAACCCTGCCCTTGTCGGGCACGAGGTTGATGACGCAGTTCGAGATGACCGCATCGACCGATGAGTCAGAAATGGGGAGATCCTCGATATCCCCGACCCGAAACTCGACGTTTGCAACATTACCCCTCCTTGCATTTGCCGCGGCCTTCTCCACCATCTCCCGGGTCATATCCACACCGATGACCTTCCCCGCGGGGCCGACGGCACTCGCGGCGAGAAAGGAATCGAATCCGGCACCGGAGCCAAGGTCGAGTACGACCTCCCCTTCCCGAAGGGAGGCCAGCGCCACGGGATTGCCGCATCCAAGACCCAGGTTTGCACCCGCGGGGGCCGCATTGAGCTCTTCCTCGGAGTACCCGATCTCTTTCCCGATATCCCGGGCTGCATCCCCGCTCGACCCACAACGGGAAACCTGTTCACAGCACGAGCTGCTCTGATTGGCTATTTTTCCGTACTTTTCCCTGATGATTTTTTTTACCTCTTCTTCTCTCATCTTTTCCTCCTTATTCATTCTTCACCGTCTCGTTGCCCAGTACCTCTCCCATCATCGGACCGAGGAGCTCTCTTACCATGCCGGCGAATTCCTCCGCTCTTATCAGGGATATGCAGGATATCTCCCCATTTTTCTCCCAGCTGATCACCGCCAGCTTGTCTCCCGGCTTGATGTTGGCCTTGTCCCGGATTTCCTTCGGAAGAACCATCTGGCCGCGCTCGTCGACAGTGACGAGGGACTCCACCCTGCAGCAGCTCGGCGCACAGGCAGAAACCCCCGGATCCGATTTTTCTTTCCGCGTCATTTTATTACCTCCCGACCAAAGAGAAGTGCTCACGACCGACAATTATACTGATAATTCTGAATTTGCTGACTATACTAATATTTCTGAAAATGTTTGTCAAGGTTTTTTTTGCGCACTGCCTGGGAGGCGGGGAAAGGAGTGGCTTTATCCTGAGAATCGTCCCGTCGACAGGGGGCGGCGGGGGACAGGGCGGACCCGGTATATCGCGTAAGGTATTATGTGGGTGGAAAATATGGTCAGACGAGGGGTGAGGCGTTGGCGGGGATGAGCAGGCTTCCCCCCAGCGAGCCGTCACACATCTCCACGACCCTGTGTGCCCGCTGGGCATATTCCCGGGAGTGGGTGATCATGATGATCGTCTTGCCATCCTCGTTTACGTGGGAGAACAGATCGAGAATGGCCATCCCGTTTTTCGTATCGAGATTCCCCGTGGGTTCATCGGCGAGGATGATGAGCGGATTGTTGAACAGGGCCCGGGCGACAGCCACCCGCTGTGCCTCCCCCCCTGACAGCTGCGATGGAAACCTTCGCTCCTTGCCCAACAGGCCAACCTTGCCGAGCAGGGAGACGCCGATCTCCTCCTTGTCCTTCCGGGACAGGTCATCCTTGACCATCGGAAGCATGATGTTTTCCATCACCGTCAGGTAGGGAAAGAGGTGGAACGACTGAAACACGAATCCAAGGTACAACCGCCTGAAATCGGCCCTCTTCTCGGTATCCAGGGCGTATATATCGAAATTATCCACGAAGACCCGTCCCGAAGTGGGGGTCTGCAAACCGCCTATAATGTTCATGAGAGAGCTCTTTCCCGCACCCGAGGGGCCCATGATGGAGAGGAACTCCCCCTTTCCGACGGTCAGGGAGATACCCTTGAGGATCTCTGCCCTGCCGTCTCCGCTTCCCAGGACGAGGCCAACGTTATCCGCAGATATCAAATGGTTTTCCATAGTTTCTCCTATTCGTTCCGAAACGCCTCGACGGGGTCGAGCCGTGAGGCCTTGATCGCGGGCCGAAAGGATGCCGACAGCCCCATGAGTATCCCCGCGCCCACGGCGATCATCACCGCCACTTGCGGAATGACCACTCTCTCCAGGTCAAAGGCGGGGGCGATGAAGTAGACGCTGAAAACCCCGCTGAGGGACCCGAGAAGGGCACCGAGAAAGCTCAAAATTCCCGCTTCCAGCAGCACGATGTTCAGGATCCAGGATCTCCTGAATCCTATCGCCCTCATGATCCCGATCTCCTTGGTCCTCTCCGCAACCGACGCCGAAATGGAGACCGATATGACCATCGCGCCGATTATGGCGATGATCACCGCCACCGCGAGGGCAAACTTCTTGAGCTGATTCACCGTGTTCTCCCTGGTTTCGACCACCCTTCTGATCGATGTCACCCTGGCACCCGGCAGGGCGCCGGATATCTGTGAGACGATATCCTCCACGGGACAGTCCTTGCAGAGGGCGCTCACCTCAAACGCCGAGACCCTGTTCTCCGTGCCGCTCCACCTCCAGAGATCACGGATTCCGGCGACGATCATGTAGTCCTCTTTGTCCCCCGTCGGGGGAATCACGCCGCCAACGTTTACCGGGGCACCCTGTACCGACACCCGGTCCCCGGCTTTCTTTCCCAGTATCCGAGACACTTCGGAGCCGAGCCACACCGCTTTCCCGCCCCCCTCATCGGGTCGGAAAGACCACCAGGGCTTCATCTTTGCCAGCTCCATGAGATCGGTCCCCATGAAGGTGATCTCCCTTCCGTCGGTTTTTGCGGATGCATAGTAGACGGGGAGCAGCGACGCTATTCTCTCCTTCAGGGGGATCGACAGGATCTTCTCCCTGTCGGCGTAGCTG
The DNA here is from genome assembly GCA_011773515.1 of Deltaproteobacteria bacterium. Taxonomy (NCBI): domain Bacteria; kingdom Pseudomonadati; phylum Myxococcota; class Myxococcia; species Deltaproteobacteria bacterium. The sequence goes on along the minus strand of WVXK01000057.1, from coordinate 27,647 downwards.
ATCGATTCGCCCGACACGCTGGTAGATCCGAGCACCATGTCGCCGTATCGAATCGTCAGCGCATCGACCTCGGGAACCACGAGGATATTTGCCCCGAACCGGTCGAGCTTGTCGGCTATGTCCTTTTCCAGGGAGGTGGAGACGGAGGTGAACGCCACGATGGACCCCGATATGATGAAGACGACGAAAAGGACGAAGAAAGACTTGACCTTTCTCCTGAAGAGATTTTTCAGTGAAATGCCGGCGATCCCCATCAGGGCCCTATCTCCTGAAGTTGAAATAGCGAACTGCGCTCTGTATATCCGCAACCCTGATCTTCAGGTGATCTCCATCCAGCGTGTTGTCCAGGGGAATCGGGTTGCACCCTCCCCGGACAAGGTTGATCTTCGACGAGGGAAACTTCTGGTCGCAGTTGTTGCACACCATGTTGTCCCCCTCCTGCCGGTAGCCCTTCAACGTGTGGGCGCAGGTGTCACAGGCGTCGAGAGCGCTCCTGACCACGCCATCGCTGCCGGTCATGATGAAAAAGCGCACGGAAACTCCACCCACCTTGGCCTCGTAGAACTTCGCCGCAGCGCTTATCTCGGCCAGGGGGATCGATATCACCTCTGCCCCCGCCGCAGCCGCGCTCTCCTTGCTCACCGTCGCGGGCTTCCTGGGCTTTGCCATGTAAAAACCTGCCCCCGCCATGACAAGGCTTGCAACGAGAACGGCCAGAAAGATACCCTTCTTCCCACCGCGGCTCCCGGCTTCCGATTCGGCCAAGGCTTTGCGTCTGTCTTTCCCGATGTCTGTTCCGTTTTCACTCATGTCAACTCCCGAAGTTTTTCCTGATATTTTATTTTACAGCCTGTAAAATGTCAACCAGACAATTCTACTGCTATGTAAAGCTATTTGTTACACGGCTTGCAAGCGGAATGTTCTATGGGAACCTCATCGTATCAGTAATCAGTGTTAATCTTACCATGGATCAGCATTGCCGGTCAGCGTAATTTGCGACGTTATGGTTATTCGCTTTCCGGGAGCTTCTATCCCTGAAGATCAAATATTGTGACCGAACGAACCCGATATAATAATTGCAATGTATTGCCGAATTCTCATATAATCTAAGTGAAGACTTTTAGCAGTCAATTCCCAGACACAGAATTTTTGCAGCAGTTAATCTTCTTGATACGAGAAACGAGAAAGAAAGGAGATTACCATGGCTGTCGCAAAAATTGTCGAGATCACCTCATCATCAACCAAAAGCTTCGATGACGCGATCAAGACCGGCCTGGCCCGGGCAGCAAAGACACTCGAAGGAATCACCGGGGCATGGGTGGAAGAGCAGAAGGTAGTCGTCAAAGAGGGACAGATCAAAGAGTACCGGGTAGACATGCGGGTCAACTTCATCCTTCACGAATGACATCGGCGCGCAGAAAGATATAGTTCCCCATTGGCTCCCGTTTAAACTTTTTTGTAGAAAAACGAGTGGCTGAGTCTGCGCTTATTTCCCAGGAGCGGGCCCTTTCAATTCACATCATGAACCTCACCTGCGCAAAACGCACGGGTCGGGAAATACCCACGGAAAGGGGGTGTTGAGAGGGAAGTTTTTTTTCGCCGTGAACCTTTTTGCGTTCAAAGGGGGGGAGGGAGATCATGAGAAAATCATGCATTCTGTTCGTCCTGGTATCATTCTCTCTTGTCTTGTTTTTTGCTGTGCACATTGTAAAAGCCGAAGAGGTACAATTCGACAGGTTCGCATGCGGGTCTGCGACACTCACGCCGGTTTCTCTAGAGAAAGGTGTGAAAACCTTCAGCTTCGATATGAAAGGCATCAGTTGGGACAATAAAGGAGAAGATTTTGCCGGCGCTGCAACCATGCATTGTGTCGGCGTACTCAAGATCCTGGGTGGGGAAAAAACCTCAAACGGTTATTGCAAATTCATGGATTCTGAGGGAACCAGGGACTATGAGTACACCAAAATCAACGATGAGAGCACGTTTACCTATATAGGCGGTACTGGAAAGTACGAGGGCATCACAGGCGGAGGTAAGAGCAAAACCCTCACGAAGGCCAAACCGATAGTAAAAGGAACGTTCCAATCGTGCGCGAGAGGAACGGGAACGTGGAAACTGGCCGAAAAAATGAAATCGAAGGAAAAGTAGCTTAAAAACCATAGCAGACCCCGAGCTCTCCAATTTCTTTTACGTGATTCATTGAAGAGAGAAACGGGCGGATCTTCGGATAGGATGGAGCCACCAATCCAATGATTGGTGGCTTTTTCCATCGTGGATTGGTAATTCGGAATGCGGATCTCCGAATGGGACAATCCGACCGGAACCAGCGCGCTTTCTTGATCTTTCAGCCGGGCTTTCTTATACTTATTGTATAAATATTTAGAGAAAAACTGGCTTTTCCGCACTGCCAACCTTTTTTGGAGGGAAGAAGGAACCCTTCTATCCCGGTGAGTCGATCGGGCTCTTTATACTATTGACAGGAGCACCATCAGCGCGAAACAGCGTGCCCACACGGGGCGTGAGAGGGCAGGTGACAGGTAAAGGGGAGGAAGTTCCATGATGGTCGGTGCACGGTATCTCGGAGATGGCAGGTGTTCCTTCGTGCTCTGGGGGCCTCTCCTTGAGAGCGCTCACGTAAGACTCGTGTCTCCCGGCGACCGGCGGGTGCAGATGGAGAAGGGAGAGGACGGCTACTTCCGCGCTGTCCTTGGCGACGTACCTCCGGGTTCGCGCTACTATTACGTGATAAACGGGTCAGCGGAGCGCCCCGACCCGGCATCCCATTTCCAGCCGGGGGGAGTTCACGGGCCATCCGAGGTGGTGGACCACGATAGCTTCTCCTGGCAGGACGGAGACTGGAGGGGGGTTCCCCTCGAGCAGATGATCATGTACGAGCTGCACACGGGTACGTTCACCGAAGAGGGAACCTTTGATTCCGTGATTCCGCGGCTCGCCGCTCTTTGCGATCTCGGGGTAAACGCCCTCGAGATCATGCCCGTCGGCCAGTTCCCGGGGAAGCGGAACTGGGGGTACGACGTCGCCTACCCCTATTCGGTCCAGAACTCCTACGGCGGGCCCGACGGGCTCAAGAGGCTCGTTAACGCCTGCCACGAAAACGGCATCGCCGTCATACTCGACGTGATCTACAACCATCTCGGCCCCGAGGGCAACTACCTGGGCCTGTTTGCCCCCTACTTTGCCGGGAAGTACAAAACCCCCTGGGGGGAGGCGATAAACTTCGACGGTCCCCACGCAGACGGCGTGCGGAGCTACTTTATCGAAAACGCCCTCCACTGGTTCGACCTCTACCACATCGACGCACTCAGGCTCGACGCGATCCACGGCATCCTGGACACGAGCGCAAAGCCATTTCTCAAGGAGCTGGCCGAAAGGGTGAAGGCCTTTTCGAAAGAAAGGGGCAGGAAATTCTACCTGATAGCAGAGAGCGATCTGAACGACGCTCGCGTGATCCGGCCGGCCGATGAGGGGGGATACGGGATCGATGCCCAGTGGCTGGACGATTTCCACCACACAGTCCATACTTTGCTCACCGGGGAAAGGACGGGATACTACCTCGATTTCGGAAGCATCGATCATCTCGAAAAGGCCTACCGGGAGGGCTTCGTCTACTCCTGGAACTATTCGCCTTACCGGCGCAGGCACTTCGGGAGCTCGTCGGCCGACAGGCCGGCCCGGCAGTTCATCGTGTTTTCGCAAAATCACGACCAGGTGGGAAACCGGATGCTCGGGGAGCGGCTCAGCACCCTCGCATCCTTCGAGGGTCTCAAGCTCGCCGCCGGCTGCGTGATCCTCTCTCCCTACATCCCGCTCCTTTTCATGGGGGAGGAGTACGGGGAAGAGTCCCCCTTTCTCTACTTCACCAGCCATCTTGACCCGGACCTTGCCGATGCGGTGAGAAGAGGAAGAAAAAAGGATTTCCAGGCCTTCCTCTGGAAGGGAAAGCCGCCGGATCCCCAGGACCCGCAGACATTTTCCGCCTCCAAGCTGAAGTGGGAAAAGAGATTGGATGGCAGGCACGGCGTGCTCCTCTCCTTCTACCGGGAGCTCATATCCCTCAGGCAGCTGCTGCCGGTGCTCTCGAACCTCGATAACAGGAGCCTCGACGTAAACGCCCCGGAGGGGAAAAAGATCATCACCATGCGCAGGTGGTACGAAGGCACGGAGGCGATAGCGGTCATGAACTTCGGCGGAAGCGACGAAAGGGTGACGGTTTCTGCGAACGGCGCTGAATTGTACAGGCTGATCGACTCATCTAATGAGCGGTGGCTGGGACCCGGGTCTATGCTCCCCGAACGGTTGGGGGGAAGCCGGGAAGTCGTCGTCCCGCCGCTTTGCTTCGCCCTCTACGGGAAAGGAGTGAAGACATGAAGCGCTTCGTGTGCATCCACGGTCACTTTTACCAGCCCCCGCGGGAGAACCCGTGGCTCGAGGAGGTGGAGATACAGGATGCCGCGTATCCCTACCACGACTGGAACGAGAGGATAACGGACGAGTGCTACGCACCCAACACGGCTTCCCGAATCCTGGACGGCGAGAAAAGAATCGTCGACATCGCCAACAACTTTTCGAAGATAAGCTTCAATTTCGGCCCCACCCTCCTCTCCTGGATGGAGGAAAAAAAGCCAGATGTCTACGATGCTATCCTCGAGGCCGACCGCACGAGCCGCAGGACGTTTTCCGGGCACGGGTCCGCCATCGCACAGCCCTACAACCACATGATCATGCCCCTCGCCAGCACCCGGGACAAGAGGACGCAGGTCCGCTGGGGGATACGGGATTTCACGCACCGCTTCGGGAGGAAGCCCGAGGGGATGTGGCTTCCGGAGACGGCCGTCGATCTCGAGACACTGGACATAATGGCCGGGGAGGGAATAACCTTTTCCATCCTGGCACCCCACCAGGCCCGGCGGGTACGGAAGCTTGACGAGAAGAAATGGGTCGACGTGGATGGCTCACGCATCGACCCGAAGCTTCCCTACCGCTGCAGCCTCCCTTCGGGTAAATCGATGACCCTCTTCTTCTACGACGGCCCCATATCCCGGGATGTTGCCTTCGGCGACCTGCTCTCGAGCGGGGAGCATTTTGCGGGGAGGCTGGGGGGCGCCTTCGTGGCAGGGAACGATTCTCCCCAGATCGTCCACATCGCCGCCGACGGAGAGACCTACGGTCACCACCAGCGCTACGGGGACATGGCCCTGGCATATTGCCTCTATCACATTGCGACCAGCGGGCTTGCCAACATCACCATTTTCGGGGAGTTCCTCGAGAAGCATCCTCCCGCCCACGAAGTGGAGATCCATGAAAACACCTCCTGGAGCTGCGCTCACGGGATCAAGAGGTGGATAAGCGACTGCGGGTGCAGCTCGGGGATGCACCCCGGCTGGAACCAGCAATGGCGGGGGCCTCTCCGGGAGGCCTTCGACTGGCTCCGGGACACCCTGGTTCCCCTCTACGAGGGGAAAGCCGAGCGCCTTTTGAAAGACCCCTGGGCCGCGCGGGATGCCTACATAGAGGTGATCAACGACCGATCTGAAGAAAACGTGGAGCGCTTCTTTGCAGGCCACCTCAAGGGAGCCGTATCCCGGGAAGACAGGGTGCACCTTTTGAAGATCCTGGAGATGCAGCGGCACGCCATGCTCATGTACACGAGCTGCGGGTGGTTCTTCGATGACATCTCCGGCACCGAGGCGGTTCAGGTCCTGCAGTACGCCTTCAGGGCGCTTCAGCTGGCAAAAGAGGTGAGCGGTGCCGACCACCAGCCCTCGTTCCTGGAAATCCTCGAGCGCGCGCCGAGCAACATCCCGAAGTTCAAGGATGGGGCGAACGTGGTGGAGTCTCTCGTGAAGCCCGCCGTCGCGGATCTCATCCGCGTGGGGGCCCACTACGCCGTCTCCTCCGTTTTCGAGGACTATCCCGAGGATTTGCGGATCTGCTGCTTCCGCAACCGCAGCGAGGCCTACGATTTCCAGGAGGCGGGGAGAATGAAGCTCGTCATGGGGAAGTCCCGGGTATTTTCCGAGATCACCTGGGAGGAGGCCATGTTCAGCTTCGCCGTGGTGCACCTGGGGGACCACAATCTCTTCGGAGGGGTGAACCCGTCGCCCGGCGACGAGGCCTTCGCCTACATGCAGCGGGAGATCCGGGAGGCGTTTTCAAGAAGCGATGTGCCGGCCCTTCTCCGGCTGATCGAGAAGCACTTCGGCGCCGAGCACTACTCCCTCTGGCACCTCTTCAAGGACGAACAGCAGAAGGTCCTCGACCTGCTCCTGGCGTCGACACTCGAGGACGTGGAGGTATCGTTCCGCCAGATCTACGAGTTCCGCTACCCCATTCTGCAGGTGATGAAGGATCTGCACATCCCCGTCCCCAAGGCGCTATCCACCCCCGTGGAATACATACTCAACCTGGACCTCCGCAGGGTAATCGAAAGCGCAGAGATCGATGCCGATCGCCTGCGGAAGCTCGTGGACGAGGTGAAGCGCTGGAATTTCGAGCTCGACAAGACCATCCTCTCCTTCGTGACCAACAGGAGGATACACGCGCTCATGGAGGAGCTGCTCCAGAGTCCGCAGGACACGGCCCACCTGGGGAAGCTCGACGAAATCCTGGAAATTTTGGGCGGCCTCGAGCTCGAACTGGACCTATGGGAATCGCAGAACATATACTTCTCCATCGGAAAGCGCATCTTCAAGAAGATGGCTGCTGGAAGCGATTCCGGTGATGAGGCCGCCGCCGAATGGGTCGAGCACTTTCGCTCCCTGGGGCGGCACTTCGGCGTGAGAGTCGAGTGATGCACGTTCCCGCTGCAACCTACCGGATCCAGTTTTCCCCCTCCTTCACCTTCGGGGATGCCCGCAGGATCGTTCCCTACCTGGGTTCTCTCGGGATCTCCCATCTCTACGCCTCACCCATCTTCAGGGCCGGGAAGGGGAGCACCCACGGGTACGACGTGGTGGATCAGAACCGGGTAAACCCGGAACTGGGAGACCCGGGGGATTTTGCCGAACTGGTCGGCTGGGTGAAGAGAAACGGGCTTTCGTGGCTTCAGGATTTCATCCCCAACCACATGGCCTTCCACGGCGAAAACCCGATGCTCGCCGACCTGCTGGAGAAGGGCAAGCGGTCGCGATACGCGGACTGCTTCGACGTTGTCTGGGACCACCCGTACCAGAGCATCAGGGGGAGGATCCTCGCCCCTTTCCTGGGGAGGTTCTACAGCGAGTGTCTGGAAGACGGGGAGATCCTCCTGGCTTTCGGCGAGTCGGGTCTCTCCATCCGCTACCACGACCACGCTTTTCCCCTGCGCATCGAGTCGTACGCCCACGTCTTCTCACGGAATCCCCACCCTCCCGGAGAGAACCCGGATGGGGATGACGGAGCCTGGAGCGAGTATCTCGAGCTGGCGGAGCTCATGCGCTCGGTGGCGGCAGACCCGGGAAAGGAGGTGGTCGACGAGGAGGCCGTCTCCATCAAGGAGGGTCTCTGGAGCCTCTACTCCCGAAGCGGCAGGATCAGGGAGCATATCGACGGGCTCCTTCGCGCCTACGCCGGGGAAAAGGGGAAGCCGGAAAGCTTCACCCCCCTGGACCGGCTCCTGTCCGAGCAGCACTTCCGCCTCTCCTTCTGGAAAGTCGCCACGGAAGAGATAAATTACCGGCGCTTCTTCAACATAAACGACCTGATTTCCGTGAGGGTGGAGGATGAAAAGGTCTTCCACCGGACCCATGCCCTTATGTTCAAACTCACCGGAGAGGGGACCGTATCCGGGCTGAGGATAGACCACATCGACGGACTGTACGACCCGGCGGCATACCTGCAAAAGGTCCGGGGCCACATCGGTGATGCCTACCTGGTGGTCGAGAAGATCCTGGAGCCGGGCGAGAGCCTCCCCCCCTCCTGGCCGGTGGAGGGGACGACGGGTTACGATTACCTCAACGCGGTAAACGGCCTGTTCTGCAGGGTGGAGAGCGGGCCCGAGTTCAGCCGGATCTACTCCCGCTTCGCCGGGGTGCGCGCGCCTTACGACGAGCTCCTCTACGAGAAGAAAAAGCTCATCCTGGAAAGGCACATGGCGGGCGACGTGGACAACCTTGCCCACCTCTTAAAGAGTGTTTCGGGCAGGTACCGCTACGGCAGCGATATCACCCTCTACGGGCTGAAGAGAGCCATCCTGGAGGTGATGGCCTTCTTCCCCGTGTACCGAACGTACCTGCACTCAGGAACGCTGTCCGGAGAGGATCGAAAACGCGTTCAGCTGGCGGTGAAAAATGCGATCGCGAGAAACTCCGCCTACCTGAACGAACTCAAACTGATAGAGCGCTTTTTACTCCTCGAGGGGGCAGATCACCTCCAGGCCGAGGAGAGGGAGGAGTGGATTCACTTTATCATGCGATTTCAGCAGTTTACCGGCCCGCTGATGGCCAAGGGATTCGAGGACACGCTCCTGTACGTCTACAACAGGCTGCTTTCCCTCAACGAAGTGGGTGGGGCTCCCGATACGTTCGGCACCAGGCGAGACGATTTTCATCGCTTCCTCGAAAAACGGATGGCTTTCTGGCCTCACTCCATGAACGCCACATCGACGCACGACACGAAAAGGGGAGAGGACGTGCGCTCCAGGATAAACGTCCTCTCCGAGATCCCCCGGGAGTGGGAGGGTGCCGTTAAAAAGTGGGCAAGGCTGAACCGGTGGAAAAAAAAGAGGGCGGGCGATATCAGGGTCCCCGACAAAAACGATGAGTATTTCCTCTACCAGACCGTCGTGGGCGCCCTTCCCTCCGAAGAGGAGGAATATCCCCGCTTCGTTATGCGGCTGAAGGAGTACCTCATAAAGGCGGTGCGGGAGGCGAAAATTCACACGGCCTGGCTGAAACCCGATTTGGAGTATGAGGAAAACTTCCTCGCCTTCGTCGACGCGGTCCTGGCGCCCTCTGACAAAAGCAGGTTTATGGAGCGCATGGCGGAATTCCAGAAAAAGGTGGCGTACTGCGGAATGTTCAACTCCCTTTCCCAGACCCTCATCAAGATCACTTCGCCCGGCGTTCCCGACTTCTACCAGGGCTCGGAGCTGTGGGAGCTTCATCTCGTCGATCCCGACAACCGCCGCCCCGTCGACTTCGAGAAGAGGATCGGCTACCTGGCAGAAATCAGGTCCCGGGAAAGGGACGATCTTTCGGGGCTGATAGAGGAATTGACCCATTCCATGGAGGACGGGAGGATAAAGCTCTTCCTCATTTACCGGGCTCTGCGCGCCAGGAGGGAGAACGAGGCCCTCTTCAGGGATGGCGGCTACACCAGGCTCGACACGGCGGGTGATTTTGAGGACCACCTGGTCGCCTTTGCCCGGTCCGCCGGCGACTCCTTCTCGGTGACGGTCGCCCCCCGATTTCTCACGGCCCTTACAGGGGAAAATAGCCTCCCCCACGGGCGGGAGGTCTGGGGCGATACATCGTTCCTGCTTCCGGATGGGTTCCCCCGAACCTTCGAAGACGCCATCACCGGGCGGATCATCGAGGGCGGAACGGCCCCGTACGTCGGGGACGTGCTCTCCCACTTTCCCGCAGCGCTGCTCATTTCCAGAGGGGGGCAGGCGTGATGAAAAGAGGCAGCGGAATACAGATCCCCCTTTCATCCCTCCCATCGGCCTTCGGTATCGGTGACATGGGCCCCGGGGCGCTTCGGTTCGCCGATTTCCTCTTCCAGGCGAAACAGCGCTACTGGCAGATCCTTCCCCTGACTCTGCCGAATCCCGCCTGGGGAAGCTCCCCCTACAGCGGCCTCTCCGCCTTCGCGGGAAACATATACCTGCTCAGCCCGGAGGTCATGGTCCAGGACGGATTCCTCGATGAAACCGATATCGGCTCCGTCTCACCGGTAAACAGCGCAAAAGTCGACTATGCGGGCACGTATCCGTTCAAAGACGGGCTCTTTCAGAGAGCCTGGAGCCGCTTTCAGGAGACACGCCTGATGGAAAGAGAGTTTCACGAATTCTCGGAGAAAAACGCCGATTGGCTGGACGTTTTCGCTCTCTTTGTCTCCATCAGGAAGCATTTCGGCAGTCGCCCCTGGAACGAGTGGCCCCCGGACATAGCAAACCGGGAGCCGGAAGCGCTCGCGGGATTTTCTGCCCAGTTCGGCGAAAAAATTGAGATGGAGAAGTTCCTCCAGTTCCTCTTCTTCGACCAGTGGGGGCGGGTAAAGCGGTACTTCAACGAGCGGGAAATCGAGATCGTCGGAGACATCCCCATCTATATCAACCACGACAGCGCCGACGTCTGGAAAAACCCGGAGCTCTTCAAGCTCGATTTCGAGCGCCGGCCCGCCGCAAAAGCCGGGGTCCCCCCCGATTACTTCAGCGAAACGGGGCAGCTCTGGGGCAACCCCCTGTACCGGTGGGAGGTGATGAGGGATACCGGATACGAATGGTGGGTCAGGAGGATGCGCATCAAGCTGGAGAGCTTTGACATCGTCCGGATCGACCACTTCCGGGGCCTGGTGGCCTACTGGGAGGTTCCTGCGGGAGAGGAAACGGCAGTGAATGGACGCTGGGTTGACGGCCCGGGGGAGGACCTCTTCAACACGCTCCTTCGCCACTTTCCCGATCTTCCCATCATCGCCGAGGACCTGGGCACCATCACCCGGGACGTGCGGGAGCTTCTCGCGCGCTACGATTTTCCCGGCATGCGCGTTCTGCTCTTTGCCTTCGGTGACGACTTCCCCCACAGCCCCTACCTCCCCCACAACCACGTGAAAAACTGCCTGTCCACGACGGGGACCCACGACAACAACACGGTGCGGGGCTGGTTCGCGCAAGAGGCGACGGAAGCGCAGAAGGAAAGGGTGCGGGAATATCTGGGCAGGGATGTAACCGAGGAATCGGTCCACCGTGAATTCATCCGCCTCGCCATGATGTCCGTGGCGGACATTTCCATTGTCCCCATGCAGGACGTCCTGGGCCTCGGCGGGGAGTCGAGGCTCAACACGCCCGCCACGACGCAGGGGAACTGGGTGTGGCGGCTCTTGCCCGGGCAGCTCGATGCAAACCTGGCCGAGGAACTCGCTGAAATCACCGAACTCTGCGGAAGGGCCACCAATGCAGACTAGAATCCAACCATGGGGTCAGTTCCCATTTTCTCAGGTTTTTTCGGCCTCTCATGTATCAAATATGAGGATATGGGAACTGACCCCGGTATGGCGATAGCAGATCGCCGGGGGAAATGCGGGGTGAAAAAGCAATTTTTTCTCTTCACCATGGTCGTGCTGCTCTTTTTTCCGAGGACTGCACTGTCCGTGTCCGGCAGTGTCAATCTGCTGACTTTCCGTGTTCTCCAGGAAAACGAACTGAGTAACGACGAACCATACCTCTGGGTTTACGGTATCGTCATCGACACGGATACCATCAACAATGACCGATTCGTTCTACCCATAGAGTCCCCGGGGCACGGCAATATAACCCGGGGAAACGTGGATCAAGGCTACGCAATCCCCATTCGGGCGGGCACAGGAAGGATTTTCAACCAATTCAACCCCTTTTTAGGGCGATTCCAGTTCGGAGTCCTCGTGGTGGTGTGGGAGCAGGACTACACGCCGAATGAAAAAGTTGTCGAGGCATACCGGGAAGTCGGTTCGATCCTGAACAATTTTATCGGCGAAAAAGTCCGGGCCCTCGACTTCGGTGACCCTTCCGAAGAAGATCTCGCGCAACTCACAAAGGACATACGAAACAGGATCGCCGAAATCTTCCAAGACGCCTTTCTCTGGTATAACCCGCTCAGCTGGGATCCGGACGACCTAGTAGGCACCGCTTTTTATACCGTGCAACTGCATGGCAACGACTACTTTCGCGCCCCCATCGAATTCGACCTCCGGGGACCGTATGGCTACTTTAAAGGCGCATACCGGGTCAAAGGGTACCTGCTGGTCAATGAACCCTAAACCTCCATTCCGGGGGTCAGTTCCCATTTTCTCAGGTTTTTGCGCCTCCCACGAATAAAATATGAGGATATGGGAACTGACCCCGTTGAAGTGCCAATCAGAACCTT